>SLOS01000231.1 GCA_007132365.1 Bacteroidales bacterium
AAAGGATCTTTACAAAAATTCCCAGCTGAAGTTTTATGCCGTGAACCTTGCAAAACCTGACATAAACCTTCTTGAGGGTGAGGATGCAGGGCTTATAAAACTTGATATTGCCGAGGCGGAAAAACATGGCAACCTCAAACACTGTGCATCAGTGTATGATATTGACAATGATCGCATCATCCCCGGAATTGAAAACCCGGGCCCGCGGATAGTCAATTTTGCCAATATACTCAAGTATAATTATATACCACTTGCCAATGCACTTTCTGTTACCCTCGATGTTGTAAAGGAGGCTTTGGGATGTCCGGTTGAAATTGAATTTGCAGTGGATCTGAACCCCGGCCTGAATGGCCTTCCTTCATTTTATCTTCTGCAGATCAAGCCGCTGTTTGGCAATCAAAGCGATTACAGCATTGATCATGACAAAATAGATAATGATCTTGTTCTGCTGAGGTCCGGTAAAAGCATGGGAAACGGCAGAATTGACAATATTGCAGATATAGTTTATGTAAAAACCGGGAGTTTTGACAAAATGAAAACCAGGGAGATAGCCTGTGAGATAGAAAAGCTGAATTCGGCAATGATCTGGCAGAAAAGGAAATATGTCCTGATTGGTCCGGGAAGATGGGGTACCCGTGACCGGTTCATAGGTATTCCGCTGGCATGGCCTCAAATTTCCAATGCTGCCGTTATTGTTGAAATGAGCATGGAGGGTTTTCCCCTTGATGCATCACTCGGGTCACATTTTTTCCATAACCTTACATCAATGAATGTAGGATATTTTTCGGTCAACCACACCAACCCGGAGGATTTTGTAAAAGAGGAAATGCTGCTGGAGGGAGAGATTGTTGAAGAGACCGGATTTCTGAGGCATGTAAGGTTCCCGGAGCCGCTTCAGATTCTTATGGATGGCAGGAAGGGGATGGCATTAATTCTGAAACCGAATTAGTATTTTTGGTAAAATATAATTATGGATGGATTGCATCGTCCTATAGACGAACTGGACAGCTATAGATTTCAGGATACTTCCTTCAGCCTTCTGATGCAGAAACGCATTCACAGGATTTTGCTGATATGCAGCAACTATGATGCATTTATGCTTGAAGAGGATGGCCGGATAGATGAGCAGATATTCAACGAATATGTCTCCCTCAACCTCAGTACGCCACCGGTATTTGTAAAGGCCACCGACGGGCCGGAGGCATTCGTTATACTGAAGGAAGAGAAGGTTGATCTCATTATATCAATGATAAGCATTGGCGGAGATTCTGATGTATTCAGACTTGCAGGTGATATCAAGTCTGAGTACCCTGATGTGCCGATTGTTGTTTTGACCTACTTTTCCCGCGAGATATCGATGAGGCTGGTAAATGAGGATTTAACGGCAGTGGATTATGTTTTCTGCTGGCTTGGCAATGCCGACCTTTTGCTCGCCATTATCAAGCTGATAGAAGATTCGATGAATGTCGAGCATGATGTGGAGAAGGGTGGGGTGCAAACCATATTACTGGTCGAGAATTCAATAAGGTATATTTCCAGTTACCTGCCTAACCTCTATAAGATCATCCTCAAGCAGTCCCTCGATTTTGCCCGGGAAGCCCTTAATGCCCATCAGAAGAACCTCCGGATGCGGGGAAGGCCGAAGATACTCCTGGCAACAAACTATGAGGAGGCTCTCTTGCTCTATGAAAAATACAAGCATAACCTTCTGGGTGTGATTTCCGACATATCCTATGACCGTAAGGGTAAAAGGGACCATCAGGCCGGGCTCCGGCTGTGTGCGAAGGTAAAGGCAGATGATCCGCATATGCCTGTGTTGCTTCAATCGAGCGACAGTGAATACCAGCGTAATGCTGAAGAGCTGCAGGCCGGGTTTATTCATAAATACTCCAAAACCCTCTCAATAGAGCTGAGGAACTATGTGATCAGGCAGTTCTCCTTTGGAGAGTTCATATTCCGTGATCCGGAAACCCAGCAGGAAGTCTGCCGTGCTGCCGACCTTCAGGCATTACAGCAGGCTATTCTTGATGTGCCGGAACATGTCCTGGCCTATCATTCAAGCAAGAACCATTTCTCAAAATGGCTGAATGCAAGAGCATTGTTTCCCATAGCACAGATGTTCAAGTATCTTAAGGTAGAGGATTTCCAGTCGATTGAGGATGTGAGGCGCTATATCTTCACGGCTGTATCAAGTTTCAGATCCTCAAAAGGGAGGGGTGTCATTGCTAAATTTGACAAGAACAGTTTTGACGAGTACCTCATGTTTTCCCGGATAGGTGAAGGATCAATAGGAGGTAAGGCCAGGGGACTGGCTTTTATAAACTCGATACTTAAAAAGAACCGTCTGTTCATTAAATATTCCGATGTCCTGGTAACCATACCCCGTACAGTAGTGTTAAGCACAGATATCTTTGATGAATTCATGGAGTCCAATGAACTCTACAGGCTCGGGCTGTCTAATGCGAGCGATGAGGAGATACTTCAGCGTTTTGTATCAGCCAGTCTTCCGGGAAGGTTGCACCAGGACCTGTATGCCTTTATCTCAGTGGTGCGGAATCCGGTTGCAATCCGTTCTTCAAGTAAGCTGGAAGATAGTCATTATCAGCCTTTTGCCGGAATTTACTCCACATATATGATTCCGAGGGTGGATGACAGTACATTGATGATCAGGATGCTTACCGATGCCATAAAGTCGGTTTATGCATCTGTTTATTTTAAAAGCAGCAAAGCTTATATGACTGCTACTGCAAATGTCATAGACGAGGAAAAAATGGGGATAATCCTGCAGGAAGTTTGCGGAACCAGGAGCGGCAATAAATTTTATCCGACTCTTTCCGGTGTGGCACGGTCTGTTAATTTCTATCCCATTGCACCTGAAAAAGCGCAGGATGGCATAGCTAACATTGCATTCGGGCTCGGAAAGCTTATTGTGGACGGAGGGATATCCCTGAGGTTTTCTCCAAAGTACCCCAAAAAGGTTTTGCAGCTTTCCTCACCCGAACAGGCACTCAGAGAATCACAAAAAAAGTTTTATGCGCTGGATCTGAATGTGGATAGTTTTGTTCCCTCCATTGATGACGGCGTGAATATTCTTAAACTCCCCATAAGGGAAGCAGCAGGAGAACCATCTTTCAGGCATGCCGGGTCAACTTATGATTATGAATACAACATGATCAGGGAGGGAGTCGACCATCAGGGTAAGAAGGTTGTCACCTTTTCAAATATCCTTAACCACAATATTTTCCCGCTGGCCGAGATACTCCGTGCGCTGCTTGAAACCGGGCAGCATGAAATGAATAATCCCATAGAGATTGAATTTGCCGTTGATCTGGATACACCCAAAGGGCAACCGAAAATTTTCTATTTCCTGCAGATCAGGCCGATTGTCCATGGGGAGCAGAAGGTGGATGTGAATTTTGATATGATAGAGACAGACAATACCATTGTATATTCAGAATCTGCTCTTGGTTATGGCACTATAACCCACATATCTGACTTTGTTTATGTTCAGCCTGATAAGTTCAGGGCTTCTGAAAACAAGGATATTGCCCTGGAGATCGAAAAGATCAATGAGATGTTTTTAAAAGAGGGAAGGAACTATGTGCTGACAGGTCCCGGCCGATGGGGTTCCAGCGATCCCTGGCTGGGTATCCCGATTAAGTGGCCGCAGATCTCAATGGCAAGGGTGATCATTGAATCCGGTCTTGAAAATTATCATATTGACCCAAGTCAGGGCACCCATTTCTTTCAGAACCTTACCTCTTTCAGGGTTGGATATTTTACAGTAAATCCGCATTTCAAAGAAGGGTTTTATGATGTTGACTACCTGAATTCCCAGCCAGCATATTATGAAGACAAGCACGTCAGGCATGTGCGATTTGAACATCCGTTCAAGATACAGATTGACGGCAGGCAGAACAAGGGAGTCGTATTCAAACCCCGTCCACAGAAAGAGTAAATAATTGTGATATTACCAAATTCAATTAAATGATGGAAACCATCAGGGCCGCTTATAAAGGTCAATTACGTACAGAGGCAATGCATGTACAATCCTCAAAGAGCCTTATTACAGATGCACCCCTTGACAACCAGGGCCGCGGAGAAGCATTTTCCCCCACCGATCTTCTCGCAACAGCACTTGGTAGCTGTATGCTTACCATCATGGGCATAGCGGGGAGGGAGCATGGATTCAGTATTGAGGGTACGCGGACCAGCATAACGAAGATCATGGCAGCAAATCCCCGCCGGGTAGCAGAAGTCAGGATAGAGCTGTTTTTCCCTCCCGGTGATTATTGCGAAAAACATAAAAAGATCATCAGGCAAGCTGCAGAAACCTGCCCCGTAGCACTCAGTCTGCATCCTGAACTCAGACAGACTGTGATATTTAATTTCGGGTAAAACGCCTGATGCAGGATATTTGATGACTGTTTATCAGGTGATTTGGTCCTTCGGCAACTATTTAAGTCCTGCCTTTCACTTTTATATCAGGTCTGAAGCACTGTATGCCTGAACGCTCCGGTCTGCTTTCCTGACAAGCCCCTGCAGTACGTTGCCGGGGCCTACCTCAGTAAATGAAGCGGCTCCGTCTCTTATCATATTTAACATGGTTTGTGTCCATCTGACAGGAGCAGTAAGCTGGGCTATGAGATTTTCCTTTATAATCGAGGGGTCGGTAACCGACATGGAGGTAACATTCTGATATACCGGACACCGGGGCCTGTTTACCGGTGTATTTTCAATAGCTTTTGCGAGCTCCTCCCTGGCAGGTTTCATCAGTGGCGAATGGAATGCTCCTCCCACCATAAGTTTCAGGGCGCGTTTGGCACCTATTTCCTTGAGCTTTTCAACAGCAAGGTCTACACCTTTTATTGATCCTGAAATAACAATTTGACCGGGACAGTTGTAGTTGGCTGGAACCACCACTTCATCTATGCCTGCACAGGCCTCTTCAACAACCTTGTCATTCAGTCCGATGATGGCAGCCATTGCAGAGGGCTCCGCTTCACATGCTTTTTGCATTGCACGCGCCCTTGCAGCAACAAGCCTGAGTCCATCCTCAAAGGAGATCGCATTGGTGGCAACCAGTGCTGAAAACTCTCCCAGCGAATGACCGGCGGTCATGTCAGGTTTAAAATCGTCACCAAGCACGCGGGCAAGCACAACCGAGTGCAGAAAGATTGCAGGCTGGGTTACATTTGTTTGTTTAAGGTCATCTTCAGAGCCTTCAAACATCTTGTCCGTTATCCGGAACCCGAGTATATCGTTGGCTTTTTCAAAAATCTCTTCAGCGAGTGTAAATCTGTCAAAGAGCTCTTTCCCCATCCCTGAAAACTGGGCGCCCTGACCTGGAAAAATAAATGCCTTCATGATTGATGTCTGTTATTGTTGATGGTCGTTTGATAGTGCCTGAAGCGGTTTCGCCAGCACGTGTAATTGACGGAAGGTCAAATTTTATCAGTGAAGCTTGGCTCCTATAAGGTGTATAAATTCTTCCCTGGTTTGCATCTGATTAAGAAAAATCCCCGTGAATGCGGAGGTGGTTGTCACTGAGTTTTGCTTCTGAATGCCCCTCATCTGCATACACATATGATGTGCTTCTATTACAACGGCAACTCCCATGGGATTGAGGGATTCCTGGATACAGTCCCTGATCTGGGTGGTAAGCCTTTCCTGCACCTGAAGCCTCCTTGAAAAAGCATCCACCACCCTGGCTATTTTACTGAGCCCCGTGATATGCTTAAGCGGTATGTAGGCTACATGAGCCTTTCCGTAAAACGGTATCATATGGTGTTCACACATGGAATAAAGCTCAATATCCTTTACCAGCACCATCTGCTGATAATCTTCGGTGAACTTTGCCGAGTTGAGAATGTCCATCGGGTTGAGTTTATAACCGTGAGTCAGGAACTGTATGGCTTTTGCCACGCGAAGGGGTGTCTTCTCAAGACCTTCCCTTTCAAGATCTTCCCTGAGCACTTTTAATATTTCCCGGTAACTGGATGCAATTTTTCTGGTGTCCTCAGGATGGAACAGCTCAACTTTGGAATAACCGAACTCTTCGTCTATTGTCCCGTTATCGATTGTTTCTTCAAACTTTTTTTCAGTTTCCATAATATTCTACATAATTATTTTCTGTTTCAATAATTTTTATGCAATGAATTTCAATACCAGGCAGCTTAATATGCGGATCAGGCATTTCCCCAACGGCGGTCGCCATATTTTCAGCCGGGGCCAGCCTGCCTTTCCTAAAATCTACCTGTGTGTCAATGTTCATATTATCTTCTTCAAAGGGCAAATTTAACAAATTTTACAGGTATTTAGGCAGATAATTAACCCGCAATTAAGTAAATCTGATTTTCATTTGAACAATTATATAACAGCTTTGTTTGTTATTTTAAATTGATCTAAGTAATATTTGTGTAACTTTTAAAAATTTAAATTATGTCATTTAAACTTCCATCACTAAGATACGCATACGACGCACTTGAGCCCCATATTGATGCCCGCACTATGGAAATACACCATACAAAACATCATGCTGCATACACCGGTAATCTTAATGCAGCTGTTGAAAATACAGAAATGGCCGGTAAGAGTATCGAAGATTTAATGAAAGATATCTCGAAATACCCGGTAGCTGTCCGCAACAACGGGGGGGGATTTTATAACCATAACCTTTTCTGGGAGATCATGTCGCCAAATGGCGGAGGTGAGCCCTCAGGCGAGCTGGCAGCTGCAATAAAATCTTCTTTTGGTTCTTTTGAGGCCTTCAAAGATGAATTTTCAAAGGCAGCAGCCACCCGGTTCGGATCGGGATGGGCCTGGCTGGTCAGGCAGGAGGGAGGTCTGGTTGTAAGCTCCACGCCAAATCAGGATAATCCCCTGATGGATCTCGCAGAGGTCAAAGGTACACCGATACTTGGCATTGATGTCTGGGAGCATGCATATTATCTGCATTATCAAAACAGACGTCCCGATTACATATCCGCGTTCTGGAACGTGATCGCATGGGATGAGGTATCAAAGAGATTTAACGCATAAATGATTTGAGAGTCAATTACTGTCTCTTAATTAAGGTTGGTTTAAGTTGGTTTGGTTGAAAGAAGGCCGGTGATTATTCACCGGCCTTTTTAAGTTTGCTGTGCCCTGTGTGTCCGGAATATACCGGGTAGTATCAACAACCTGCAGTAAGTCAGGGTGCTGGATATAATAGTAACAAAACCTGTTGATTCATGTTTGTCAACAGGTTATTTATTTCTCCCGGTTTTTTTTGACCGGGCTATTAAACCGGGGATTTACACGGGAGTAGAAACTTATGCTTTTTTCAGTTTTGCTGCTACGGCGTTCCAGTCAATTACATTCCAGAATGCAGAGATATAATCACCTCTCCTGTTTTGGTATTTAAGATAGTAGGCATGCTCCCAGACATCAATTCCCATAACAGGGGTTCCCCTTTCATTTGCAGGGACAACATCCATTAAAGGGTTGTCCTGATTTGGCGTGGAGGTTACCATCAGTTTTCCGCCGCTTGCAACAAGCCATGCCCATCCCGATCCGAAACGGGTTGAAGCGGCAGTTGCAAACAGCTCCCTGAATTTATCAAAGGATCCAAATGAACTGTTAATTGCTGTCAGCAATTCGCCTGACGGTTGACCCCCTCCGGCTGGTGACATGATCTCCCAGAATAATTCGTGATTGTAATGCCCTCCCCCGTTATTCCGCACAGCGGTGGAGTAGGATGAAACAGACCTCATAATTGATTCAAGCGACCTGTCGCCTGCTGCTCCCAGTGCATTGTTAAGATTGTTTACATAGGCCGCATGATGCCTGCTGTGATGTATTTCCATCGTGCGGGCGTCAATGTGCGGTTCAAGCGCGTTATATGCATAGGGAAGCGGGGCAAGCTCAAAGGAATTTCCCTCATTGAATCTGCTTTTATAAGATGATGCAGTGTTGAAATTTCCGGCTCTTGAAACAAAGGGGGATGCAATCATTCCGCCAATGCCCAGAAGACCTGTTTTCAGAAAAGTTCTTTTATCCATCGGTTTAAAATTTGTAAAAATTAATCATCAATACATTTATTTATATATAAGAACATACCATGCCGGTTTTTGTTCAAATATTTGGTTAGTAAGCCTTTCATTTATGCCCTTTTGGCTTTATCAGTCAATATCTGCATTAGGGTTCTGTATTTCAGGCACTGCATCGGGTTATCAGTTTATCATATAGAATAGACCTTCAGTAACCTTAAACAGGATAAATGATGGAAAACTGCTGGAAAATGTAACCTGATTGCTGTTATCATCGTTAATGTGGTAGATGAATGCTGAATCCTAAAATTTTATATGTTATCAGAAATAAAATACAGATCTATGGTAATGGCGAGGCTATCTGTTGCAGCATTATTTTTTTTAGTCATGGCATCAGGACTTAAAGCCCAGGACCCTCAGTTTTCGCAGTTTTACGCCAATCCGCTCTACCTTGCACCATCCTTTGCCGGCCTTACAGAGGGAAGCCGGATAGGAGCAAATTACAGGAACCAGTGGCCACAGCTTCCCGGGAAGTTCATCACCTATACCTTTTCCTATGATCACTGGTTTGATCAGTATAACAGCGGGGCAGGTATCCTGTTTATGCAGGACATGGCAGGAAGCGGAAATCTGAGGACTACAAATGTGGGTGTCCAGTATTCGTACGATTTCCCGTTAAATCCGGATTGGCATATGAGACCGGGGGTTCATTTTTTCTACACTGAACGTGCAATTGACTTTGATAAACTTGTTTTCAGCGATCAGATAACCCCCGGCGGTCAGCGACCAACCACCATTGAGATACCTCCGTTAAGTAAGAGGGGCGGGGTTGATTTTTCTTTTTCAGCAATGGCATATTCAGAGCTGTACTGGTTCGGCTTCGCGGTTGACCATCTTCTGCGGCCCAACCATTCGCTGTGGGAATTTGATGGTGATGATAATTCCAATGCTTTTGTGCCTGTAAAATATTCTCTTTTCGGAGGTACCAAGTTTACACGTGGAGGCAGGCTTATAAGGAGGCTGGAAGAGAGCCTTCAGCTTGCTTTTCTCTACAGGCAGCAGGGCCCGTTCAATCAACTTGACCTTGGCATGTACTGGTACAGGAGTCCGCTGGTCATTGGAGCATGGTACAGGGGGATACCCGCACTAAGCAGCGGCGGACAGGATGCAGTGATCTTTCTTGTCGGATACAAAATTGATCAGTTTAATATAGGATACAGCTTTGATTTTCCCGTCTCACAGCTGCTTGGTTCAACTGGCGGAGCCCATGAGATATCTATTACCTATTCGTGGACGTCGATCCGCGTTCCGAAAAAGCCCAGGATGGTTCCCTGCCCCGAGTTTTGATGATTTTAACATAATTTGACACCAGGCTTTTTCGTTTAACTTTGGAAATCAATAAAAATCTTGTAGGTTTGTAAACTTTTCCGCGCCTGACTATTTTAACCGGAAAAGTAAGGTATTTCAACAAGGCCTTAATGGTCTATGTCTAATAAATTATAATAAATAATGAAGAATGTATCGCTGATATTGAATATTGTACTTGGAGCAGCCGTTGCGGTACTTTATGTATTGCACTTTACGGCTCCCGGTATTCCTGAAGAGATCAGGGCGGAGTACGATGAAAAAGGGGAATATCTGCCTGCATCAAGGGATATAGTCTATGTTAATTTTGACACCCTCCTGAATAACTATGATATGTTCTTTGACCTGCAGAAACAATTTCTGGAGAAACAGCAAAAGCTGGAGGGTGAACTTACCAGCAGTTCGCGAAATTATGAACGCAAGATTGTTGATTTTCAGGACAGGGTCCAGAAGGGGTTGTTAACCCGGTCGCAGGCACAGCAGAGAGAGCTGGAACTGATGCAGGAACAACAGAACCTGATGGAACAGCGTGATCAATATTCAAGGGAGCTTATGGAGGAGGAACAGGTAATGAACAGGCAGCTGCAGCACAGCATATATGATTTTCTGAATGAATACAACAAGAGGCACAATTACCAGTATATTCTGAGCCACTCATTTGGCGGTCCCTTCCTGTACACTGATAAGAATCTTAACATTACCAGAGACGTGATTGACGGCCTGAACAGGCAATACCGTGAAAACAGGAGGAGATAAAACATCATCCTGTTATGGGTTTTGCCTCCTCTTACCTGAATAAACACTCTCTTTTCAAACCTTTTATAGTTTCTGGTCCGGAACCGGGCACAGGGTTGATCGTGGTCATCCCCAGTTTCAGCGAACCTGATATTTTAACGTCACTGGAATCCCTTTACAGCGCCGACCGCCCCTACTTTCCGGTTGAGATTATCATTGTTGTCAACGCTCCTGATGAAGCCGGAGGGCATTTACTGGAAGAGAACAGAAGAACTGTTCTGCAGGTACGGCAGTGGAGTGGAAAAAAATGTTCTCCATCCTTCCGGGTACATGTTATTGATGCCCCGCCCTTCCCCCGCAGGCACGCCGGCGCCGGGCTTGCCCGAAAGACCGGAATGGATGAGGCTATGCACCGTTTTAACCTGCTGAACAATGAAGGGGGTATAATCGTATCTTTTGATGCTGATTCCATATGTGACAGTAATTATTTTACCGAACTGGAAAGATGTTTTTCTGATCATCAGGTAACAGGTTGTACAGTATATTTTGAGCACCCCCTCTCCGGTGATGATCAGCCGCCTGTTGTTTACGATGCTGTTGCCGGGTATGAGCTTTACCTGAGATACTTTATACAGGCAATGAGGCTGACGGGATTCCCGTGGGCTTTTCATACCCTTGGCAGCTGTTTTGCAGTACGTGCAAAAGTATATGCCAGCCAGGGGGGCATGAACAGGAAGACGGCGGGCGAGGACTTCTATTTTCTGCATAAGATATTCCCTCTCGGGGGATTCACTGAAGTGAATACTACCAGGGTAATACCATCATCCCGGGTTTCCGGAAGGGTCCCCTTCGGAACCGGTGCTGCCATTAAAAAATATGCCTCCGGCGACCGGTCCATGCTGAACACCTATTCTCTTACCTCATTTGACGATCTGTCAGCCCTTTTCAGGATATTACCGGATTTCTTTAACGTAACGGTAAATGAGGTTACAGATATTGTAGCCCGGCTGCCTCTCTGTATTGCCAATTATCTTATCATCAGCAATTTTTCCGGGGCCGTGCAGGAGATGAACCTGCATTCTGCAAGTCCGCAAACATTCAGAAAAAGGTTTTTTGCCTGGTTCAACGCCCTGCGTCTGCTTAAATTCTTAAATTTTGCCAGGGAAAACTGTTATCCCGACCAGCCTTTAACCCGGGTGGCAGGGGAACTGCTAAGAAGAACCGGAGAGGTGCCCGGTACTGATTGTGCGGGACTGCTGGCCGGATTCAGGAAACTGCAAAGAGGGATTATCTGGAAATGTTAATTTTCGAATTCAATTACAAAAATGTCCTCATTTTCCCGTTTCATCAGATACTGTTCCCTGGCAAACTTTTCAAGATTCTCATTATCCGTTTTGAGCTGATTCATGCGGATTGAGTCTTGCCTGATTCTATCCCTGAAGTATTGTATGTCACTCTCAAGCTGACTGATTTGCCTCTGGCTCGTGAAACGGGTTACAAGATTGTTCTGGTCAAAAAACAATATCCATACGAAAAAAACAAGAAGGGTTAATACGTATTTGTTTTTGATATGGGGCACTATTTTTTTCCGAAATTGCATCATATTGTCCTTTTAATGTGACACTACGGCAAAAATAGATAAAAATGCAGAAAAGGAAGCTTTTACTTTGATCTTTTTATTAACAGCCAGTGTGTAATCTGTTAACCGGCCGGCCTACTCAAACAATCCCGGAAGGAACAATGACAGTGCAGGTATATAGGTTACCAGCAACAGGACAATAATGCTTACCAGAAGAAAAGGCAGTCCCGCCCTGGCTACC
>SLOS01000084.1 GCA_007132365.1 Bacteroidales bacterium
ATGTATATTTGTTGAAACTTCTTCATATGACTATATTTATTGTAGCCATCACAACACTTATATCTATACTGGCCTTTTCACGTCCGGAGCTGATGTATAAGCTTCAGTTTAATCCCTATCAGGTTTACCACCGAAAACAGTATTACAGGCTCCTTACCCATGCCCTTCTGCACGCGGACTGGGTGCATCTGCTGATAAACATGCTGGTGCTATTCTCCTTTGGAACAGCTGTGGAGTGGTATTTAGACCGGCTGGATGTGGTGTTTCCGGGTTTGTTATATCTGCTGCTTTACATCGGGGCCGTAGTGGTTTCATCTCTTAGCACACTCATGAAACACAAAGACAATCACTGGTATAACTCCGTGGGTGCCTCGGGAGGAGTATCGGCCGTAATATTTACCAGCATCTTCTTTGCACCATGGCAGAATCTTCTGCTATATGCCGTTATACCTATTCCCGGGGTAGTGTTTGGAGGACTTTATCTGGCGTATTCACATTACATGAGTAAAAGGGCATCGGACAACATAAATCATGATGCCCACTTTATCGGTGCCGTATTCGGACTGCTGTTCCCGCTCCTGATCGATTTCAGCCTGCTTGGAACATTTTTTGAACAGCTTTTCCGTCTTTAGCAACGAGATAACCCTTGCCCGGCAGGGTATACCGAACAAATTATAAGGAGTTAATGCATAAACAATTTATCTGCCTTAACGGTGAAATGCTCCCTTCCCGGGAACCGTCATTAATGCATAACAACCGTGCCTTTTGCTATGGAGACGCCCTTTTTGAGACAATGCATGCCAATGGGACAAAGCTGCAGTTTTTTAAAGACCATTACAGTCGCCTTGCAAAGGGCATGGAATTGCTGCAGATGGAAAAAAGAAACCTGCCTGATGCCATCATGCTTGAGTCATTGTTAATGAAGCTTCTGAACAAGAACCACCTGTACAAGGGCGTGAGGGTGAGGCTGAGCGTGTTTCGCGATACCGGGGGGTTTTACACTCCTGAGAACAACTCCGTTTCCTGGCTTGCAGAAACAATCCCCCTGCATGCAGATCAATACCTTCTGAATGAGAAAGGTCTGAAAACTGCCCTGTTTACAGATTTTCCCAAAACGGCTGATAATCTGGCAAACCTGAAGACATCCAATTCACTGCTCTATATCATGGCCGGCCTTCACAGAAATAAACACGGCTGGGATGACTGTTTTATTCTTAACACAGAAGGAAGGCTTGCTGAAACGATAAGTTCAAATATTTTTATAATGAAAGAAGGACTGCTTTACACACCATCGCTTGACGAAGGATGTGTTGCAGGGATAATGAGGAGGCAGATAATACGGATAGCTGCAGCGGAGGGCCTCGAATGCACAGAATCGCAGATAACTGAAGAAGATCTCCTCGCTGCAGATGAATGCTTTCTTACCAATGCAATTTCTGGAATCCGGTGGGTGCTGGCATACAGGAACAAACGTTACTACAGTAAAACATCCCGGATGCTTGTTTCAGCCCTTAACAGTGAGCAATTTGGCTGACCCGTCAGTTCATGCCGGGATTTTCAGGGAAGTTGGTCCATAATTTATATTTGCCCCCAAGTGTATTAAGGACATGCTGCCAGGATTCCTTCGTGCGGCTGTTCATTATTATTCCGCTGTCCAGTTCGCTGACAACCCAGGAGTTTTCAGATATCTCCCTTTCCAGCTGTTTGGGTTCCCATCCCGAGTAACCCACAAAAAACCTGATCTTATCACTGTCCAGTGTACCGCCCTTTATAAGATGTTTAACAACCTCAAAATCTCCTCCCCACCAGAGATTGCCGGTCACTTTGACACTGTTTGGTATTATATCACCAAGTTTATGAATATAGTGCACAGCATTGGTGCCCACTGGTCCGCCAACCGATATCGCGGTATCAATTACGGGAAAATCGGCCAGAATTTCACTTATGGCAACATCAACCGGCTTGTTAAGAACAAAACCTACGGTTCCCTTATCATTATGCTCTGTAAGAAATACAACCGAGCGCTTGAAATAGGCATCATTCAGAAACGGATCAGAGATAAGCACTCTGCCCTGTTTCGGCAGTATATTGTTGTGGTCAATTTTGAATATGTCAAACGTCAGATCCACACCCTCTTTTTTAAGCAATTTAATAAATTTGTAACAGAAAAACAACAAAACACATACCAGTGTTTTGCCAATGAAGGGGTAATTTGGATATTTTAAGAAATTTTAATCTTTATCTCCCCTGTATAATAAAGCAGCCTTTTCGGCCGAGAGAGATATGCCTTTTATCATGGCAGAGCTGAAGCCTTCATATTCCATAAGATTTAATCCGGCGATGGTGCACCCTTTGGGAGTCGTTACCTTATCTATTTCCTGCTCGGGATGACTGCCGGCTGAGAGCAGCAGAGAGGCAGCACCTTTTGCTGCCTGGGTAGCTATATTGAGAGCATGTGCTGACTGCAGCCCGATCTCTATCCCGCCCTGGGATGCAGCCCTTATGGCACGCAGGAAAAAGGCAACACCACAAGCCCCGATAGCGGTTGCAGCAATCATCTCTTCCTCGTTGATAACAAGACAGGTTCCAACCAGGTCAAAGAGGCTGCAGGCAATTTTGAGGGCATCGTCATCGATACCATTTGTTGCAAGACAGGTCATTGATTCACCAACCGATATGGCAATATTTGGCATTGCCCTCACAATTGGTATTCCCGGACCGGTAATTTGCTCTATCTGTTTTATCTTCACCCCTGTTACAACTGAAATGATCATATGCCTGCCACCCTCGAGCACTGGCTGGATCTCCCTCAGGAGTCCGTCAATCTGTTGCGGTTCCACGCAGATGATTATTATTTCGGCCTCTGTCACTGCCCTGGCATTGTCTTTCAGGACAGACACCCCCGATTCCCGGATTTCGGACAGCAGGTGGGTCCTCCTGCGGGTGAGGTTCAGGTTGCCTGGTGAAAACTGTCCCGACCGTAACAATCCACGCGCTATGGACAAACCTATATTTCCTGCGCCCAGAATAGTAATCCTGCTATCTTTGTTAAGTTTCTCCATCAGAAATCAATTAAGTTATTAAATTATCAGTTAAATGGCCCCAATAAAACAGGAACTTAAGGTTTATGATCTACTCCGCGGAGCCCGGGATTTTTTTAACAGTGTTCAAAAATAGGCAAAAAAGAGGAATATGATTAATGTCATGGAAATTATACACACAAAAAGTGCAAAAATTCCGTCGTATATAAAAATAAATTAATTTAGCAGATGCCTGAAGTGGAAGGGCATTATAACGCCGGATTAATTATGATATCAGTCGTCCGGCACATATACAGCAAAATGGCAAAGCAGTCTTCTGTAATAATCGGTTCCGGTATCGGCGGACTGGCGTCGGGAATACGTTTAGCTGCCAAAGGTTACCGGGTAAGCATTTTTGAACAGGCATCCCAGACCGGGGGAAAGGTATCTGAAATTTGTCAGAACGGATTCCGCTTTGATAGAGGACCGTCACTGCTGACACTGCCGGGACTTATTGATGAACTCTTTATTCTGTGCGGTGAAGAGCCGCGGGATCATTTCAATTACAAAAGGCTTGAGATGTCCTGTAAATACTTCTGGGAGGATGGCAGCATTATCAATGCATGGCAGGATCAGGAAAAATTCTGCCAGGAGGTTAAGCTGCAAAGCGGCGTACCTCCGGCGAGGCTCAGGGGCTTTTTCAAAAAAAGCAGGCAGTTATACGAACTAACTGCTGAATCTTTTCTCTTCAGCTCGCTTCACAAAGCAGCGAACTTTAAATCCAGGGCATTTATAAAGACAATGCTAAACTCTTTGAGGCTTGACCCTTTTGTCACCATGCACGAAAAAAACAGGAGATGGTTTGCCGACAGGAGGATTGTGCAGCTTTTCGACCGGTATGCCACCTATAACGGGTCAAACCCCTACAAAACTCCTGCTACCCTCAATATCATCGCACACCTTGAGCACAGCCTCGGGACCTTTTTCCCCGATAAGGGAATTTTCGATATTGCAGCATCGCTCACCCTCCTTGCCAAACGGATGGGAGTTGAGTTTCACCTGAACACAAAGGTAAATGAAATCATACATGCAAATGGAACTGTAAAGGGAATAAGGACAGGAAAGGATTTTATACCTGCCGGGATAGTCATAAATAATACCGATGTAAGCCTGTTTTACGATAAACTGATGCCGTCGGAGAAGATGCCCCGTCGACTTGCAAGGGGCGAAAGGTCAACATCGGCACTGATATTTTACTGGGGGGTCAATGACTGTGAGCCCCGGCTGGAGCTTCATAATATCCTGTTTTCGGACAATTACAGAGAGGAATTCCGGCATCTTTTCAGTTCCGGAACAATATGTCCCGATCCGACAGTATATATATATACCAGCTCCAGGGCAGTGAAGCAGGATGCACCTGAAGGGGCCGGAAACTGGTACGTGATGATCAACGCGCCGGAGAACCGGGAACAGGATTGGGACCAAATGATTGCAGAGGCCCGGAAAACCATAGTGTCAAAGATCAACCGCATATTGAAAACAGACATAGAGAAAAAGATAGTTTTTGAAAAGATTGCCGATCCGCGAAGCATAGAGGAAGAGACCGGTTCATTCAGAGGGTCGCTTTACGGAATAAGCTCAAACAGCATGTTTGCAGCCTTTAACCGTCACGCCAATTTTCGCAGAAAATACAGGAACCTCTATTTTACCGGTGGCAGCGTGCACCCGGGAGGAGGAATACCCCTGTGCCTTGCTTCGGCAAGGATCGTGGACAAGGAGATCGACCCATGCACATAACCGGATAAATAAAATGGCATGATTGATGACGGGTCCGAAATATTGATCTGCAATTTGAACAAGGACCCCGGATTTTGGTTTAATTAAATAAATGACTAATTATTGACTAAAAATATTAAACAATATAACAACCGGTTTTTATCATGAGTTTCAGTACGAGATTACCGGAGCCCGGTAAAATACTTAAAATCCTGATTATCTTCTATGCCGTGGGAATTTTCGGACTATCATTTCCCATGACGAAAAGTTACACAGAGATACTGACCCCATATACGTTATTGATGAATCTGGCGCTGCTGTTGATCTTCCACAGACCATGGACAACCAGACATATTATACTCTACCTTTTTATTGCGCTGGCAGGTTTTTCTGTTGAGGTGGCAGGTGTATACACGGGAATGGTTTTCGGTGAATACAATTACGGCCATGTTCTTGGAGCAAAACTTTTTGACACACCGTTGATTATTGGTGTAAACTGGCTGATGCTTATTTACTTTGTTTACCACCTTACCGGCCTGAGCGGGATCAGCCGGTGGTTGCAGGTAATTACCGGGGCACTGCTGATGGTTACCTATGATGTTGTTCTTGAGCCTGTTGCAATAAGAATGAATATGTGGAGCTGGTCAGGAGACGATATACCGTTTCAGAACTACGCGGCATGGTTCATCATATCGCTCGTGTTTCTTTCTGTATTGCACATTTTCAAGGTGAAGGCAGAAAACAGGATCTCACCGGGCCTTTTCGCTGTGCAGGCAGGCTTTATCCTTATACTGAACATAATTTACCGGTTCATATGATAAAGGCTGAGCATTTCTGGTTGTACCGGCTGTTTTTCAGAAACTATTTCCGCTGCATATTGCGGAAAGATTTCAGAAAAATCGAAATTACTGGTGAATACAGGGACAGGGGACTGCCGATTCTGCTCATAGGAAACCATATAAGCTGGTGGGACGGGTTTTTCCCCTATGAACTGAACCGGACTCTTTTCAAACGCCGTTTTTATCTTATGATGCTTGAGGAGCAGCTCAGGAAAATCAGTTTTTTCAGAAAGCTTGGAGCGTTTTCCATAGACCCGGGCAGCCGCTCTGCCGTTCAATCGGTCAACTATGCATCAGAAATTCTGAAGAACAGTGATAACATACTGATACTTTTCCCGCAGGGGAAGATAAAATCGCAATATACAACTGAGATGGTATTCCTTAAAGGTTGGTTCAGGATACTGAAAAATGCCGGTGCTCCGGTGCACGTTGTTTTCATGGCCAACCTTACCGACTACTTTTCATACAGGAAACCTGCAGTATATGTTTACCTGGAGGATTATCCCCGTTCAGAGGGATTTAATTTTGATGATCTCAGTGAAAGCTACAACCTTTTTTACCAAAGATGCCTGGAACGACAAAAACAACTCTCATGATCTGGCTGGCATATTTCATATCTGGTTTTTTGGTGCTGCGCTTTTTGGTAACCATCTTAAACCTGATTACACGGCAATGGCTCAGAAGGGCATCCGGTGGCGGTCCCGCTTCTGTCGAAGCTTCCTCTCCCCCTCTTGTTTCCGTGCTTATCCCTGCCCGCAACGAACAGGAAAAGATAGGCAACCTGCTGAATGACCTTTTTTACCAGGATCACAAAAACCTGGAAATAATTGTCTATGATGACCTTTCAGAGGACAATACCGTGCAGGTGGTAAGTGATCACATAAAAAAAGACAGCAGGATACGGTTTATGGAAGGAAGCCCTCTTCCTTCCGGCTGGCTCGGTAAGAACCATGGCTGCCATCAGCTCTCATTGGCCGCAAAAGGTGAATACCTTCTCTATCTGGATGCAGATGTAAGAGTGCAACCCCCGCTCATAACTGACAGCCTGGCCCATATGCAGAGGTACCGCCTTGATCTGTTTTCTATTTTCCCAAAGCAGGAGATGCATACATTAGGAGAAAAGATCTCTGTACCTGTAATGAACTGGATACTGGTCGGACTTTTGCCTCTAATATTGACCAGGATCTCACCCAGACCCTCATTGTCGGCTGCAAATGGCCAGTTTATGCTTTTCAGGGCCGGGGCTTATCACAGTTCAAGGTTTCACAAAAATATCAAAGAAACCCTTGCAGAAGATATAGAGATATTCAGAACAGCTAAAAAAAAGGGGCTGCGCACCCATACGGTCCTGAGCAACGGTGATATCACCTGCCGGATGTATGATTCATGGAATGAGTCGCTGGCAGGTTTCTCAAGGAACGTACCTGAATTTTTTGGCGGACATATCTGGCTGGCTGCATTATATGCACTTATAACAACCCTGGGCTTTATTCCCGTTCTGCTTTACCTGCCCCTGCAGTTCTCCCTGGCCTTCCTTGCTCTGATAATGACACAAAGGATAGCCATCTCATTACTCAGCCGCCAGCCGGCAGTCCTTAACCTCCTCCTGGCACCGGTGCAGCAGATTGTTTTCTGTATAATTATAATTACTGCAATACTTAAGAAAACAAGGCAAAACCTGACCTGGAAAGGCAGAAATGTATACGGGTCAGTCTTAAAACCCCGGCTGTCATGACTACCCGCTTATTATTCATAATGCACCTTCCGACCGGCATAAGATCAAAACTAACGGTCATTCTCCTTGCTCTTTTCAGTTTTACTTCATTGCAGGCTGAAACCGTTGAGCCCTCTGAAATGATCTATATTGCATATATCAGCGGAAAAATTGAATTATGGACAGAAGCAATAGCAGAACTGGAAGAGAAATACAGGCGCACGGGAAGCATTGATATCCTCTGTGAATTGACCCTGGCAAGATATGGATATATAGGTTACAGCCTGGGAGTTGATAACAGAGCCGAGGCCCGGAAACATATCTCGCTTGCAGAAGAGTCCATAAAAAAACTTGAAGCCTCCCCCCTGTACGCCTCCTCAGCCTATGCCCTTCAGGCGGCTTTTTATGCATACAGGATATCAATGGCCCCCTGGAGGGCTGTTTTCTGGGGCCAAAGAAGCATGAACCTTATTGACAGAGCTATAGAAACAGACCCGGCCAATCCATCGGCGTGGATCGAGCATGGCAATGCTATGTTTTATGCCCCGGCTGCACTGGGTGGTTCAAAGGAAAAAGCAGTGGACAGCTACAGCCGTGCAATAAGGCTGCTTGAAGCAAATATGAAGGAAAGCCACCGGTGGCTCTACCTCAATACCCTTGTCGGACTGGCTAAGAGCTACCGGGAAACCGGCAACAGGGCAATGGCCCGTATAACCTACCTTAAGGCCCTTGATTTTGAGCCTGGTTTCAGATGGGTTAAAGATGAGCTGCTGCCGGAACTGATAGCCGACTAATTATAATGTTACGACTCTGATACTCATGACCTGGTAAATACACCTGAGAATTTGCCGGCCAGACTCCTGATGCTATTAATGATGGTATTATAAAACCCGGAATCTGCAGAATAAGAGAAACCTATCTGTCCCGGCCTGGAATTACCATTGACCCTTATTTTGACGATCCCTGCCCTGTCCTCCAGATCTTTTGCGATTTTCAAAAGCCTGTCAAGCCTTTCCTTTCCGATACGCTTCCTGAAGCGGGCCAGGTCACTGGGATCGCAGGGTGGTCTCTCAATAAAAACATTTCCGCCGCACAAATACTGGAAATATGGATCACGTGCCCATTCAGTCACAATCCCCCCATCGCTTCCTCTGAAAACCTGTTTAAGGATGAGCAGTCCCGCCATCATCCTGACAGGCTTGGCCGGCGCCCCTTTGTCAGAATACAAGGTTGAATATTCAGATTCAATTTCACCCCATGGAAAGCTGTCCGCCAGAATGGTGATGGGATGATCCGGTTGAACTATCTGTCTGAGCACCGGTTCAAAGAGATTCAGGGCGCTCTGATCAGGTGATTTTCCCTTCATGACGGTAAAAGAATGGTTTCCTCACAAGTTAAGCCATTACGGGCAAATAACAAAAAAAATTTGTTTTTCAAGTACCGGGCTCATGTTTCTTGTAGGGAATTGTAAAGTAAAAAGCAGCCCCCCTGCCGGGTTCCGAATCCACCCATATCCTGCCGCCAAGCATTTCGACGTAAGCTTTGGAGATAGACAAACCCAGCCCGGATCCGCCGAAGTTCCGGTTATCTGAACTCTCAACCTGCCTGAAAATATGGAATATTTCATTTTTCAAATTATCAGGTATCCCTATCCCTGTATCCTTCACATAAAATTCCAGGTTGCCGTCCTTTAGGCAATAGCCTAAATCAATTTTGCCTTTATGAGTAAACTTAACTGCATTGTTGAGCAAATTGGAAAGGATCTGTACCAGCTTGGTCCTGTCAGTAAATATTTCCGCCTCCTCATCAGGCAAAAATGTCTGGTGCCTCAGCAGATTATATTGTTCTCTCGCCCTTGACGCGAATCTTCCGGTTACCATCTTAATCATTGCATTAAGATTGAATTCCTTTTCACAGACCTTTTCATGGCCGCTCTCAATGGCTGCGATGTTTATAATATCTGTAATAATAAAAAGAAGCTGATCACTGCTTTCGATTATTATTTTGGTGAACGATTCACGTTTTTCATGAGATAAGTCCGGATCAGACAAAAAAGCACAAAAACCTGTAATTGCATTAAGAGGTGTGCGGATCTCATGAGAAATATTATTAAGAAAGGAGGTTTTTAACCGGTCGCTCTCTTCAGCCTTTTCTTTTGCAGCAAGCAAATCTTTGAGCATCTTTTTCTTTTCAGTAATGTCAGTTATGGTCCCGATATAACCGGTTAAGTCACCCGAAGCATTGAACTGGGGTGTTGAGTTCCCCATTACCCATACCACAGAGCCGTCAGAACGTAAAAAGCGGTATTCGGTGCTGGAGGTTTGGCGGACTGCAACGGATTCTTCCCATCCGGCTTTAAGCCAGGGCAGATCATCCGGATGTACGGCTTTCATCCATCCGTCACCCATAGCATCATCGAAGGAAAGCCCAGATAGCTTGCACCAGCAGGGATTGACATAAAGTGTTTTCCCGTTGCAATCAGTACTGAAAATACCGACTGGTGCAGATTCAGTAAAAGCTCTCAGAGCCTTATTTTCAGGCATTTTATCCAGCAAATAACTCCCCATAAAATGAAATGCGGACTATAAAAAACATTTAAGCAAAATACGGCATTGCTGCCGCTGTGACTGATTTTATTCTACGTACGGTATCGGCAATTGTTACAAACTCAGCCCCTCTTGATTCTGTTGGGGAAAAAGAAAGTGAATTGCCCCTTCCTGGTGATAATGCCTTTTGACATTACAAAATGATAAAACCCGGACTGTCAGGGTTTATTCAGGGGAATGGTAAAACAGAACTTTGATCCCCTGCCGGCTTCAGATTCCAACCAGATTCTGCCACCCATCATTTCAATATAAGCTTTGGATATCGACAACCCCAGGCTTGATTCGCAGTAAAAATTATTATCTGAAACCTCATCCCCCTCGAAACGACGGAAAATTTCCTTTTGCAATTCAGAAGGTATGCCAATCCCCGTATCCTCAACGTAAAACTTAATATCCCCCCCTTTCAGGTCATAACCGAACCTGACCTTACCCTTTCCGGTAAACTTAATGGCATTGATCAACAAATTGGACAGGATTCGGAAAAGCTTGATTTTGTCAGTTAAAACCACAGCCTCATCATCGGGAAAACCGGTCTTGTACTTAAAGGTATTACCCTGTTCCCTGGCTCGCGCAGAATACTTTTTAAATAACTGTTTAAATAGCTGATTCAGATCAACTTCATTATCCTGAACCTGTTCCTGGCCGCTTTTAATAGCAGCAATATTTACTATATCGGCAATTATTAAAAGAAGCTGATCACTGCTTTCACTTATTATCTTAGTGTAGGCCACCCGTTTGTCATAGGGTAAGGAGGGATCGGTTAAAAAAGCGCAAAATCCTGTAATTATATTAAGGGGCGTCTGGATCTCACTGGAAATATTATTAAGAAAGGCCGTTTTTAACCGGTCACTTTCCATTAACTCATCCACCCTGGCTCTGAGCGCTTCATTTTCAGCTTTCAGCTCATCCAACGAGATATGCTCTCCTGAACGGTTCTCACTGCCTGATCCAATGGTCCCTTTTCCCTCAATGCCTTCGCTATAAGCTCCTGCCCTGTCTTTATCTGATTTGTAATTATCCATAATTTGATATTTATCCTGAATATATTACCGGGTTACAGGGGTTACCCCTTTTTTTAATATAATATTTCCATATTTGGCTGTTTCTCCAGTCATTACAACGGCAAAAGCTTTTTTTGCACGCTCATAAAATGCGAAGCGGTCAATTCGCTCTATGGCCGGAACCCGGGGATTTGTCCTGATGATCTGTTCCATATATGACCTTTCCACTTCCGGATCCAGCTGGTCCACTTCGACAGGCGCCATCATCACAAGAGGATGGGGAACGTAGGAGTCAAGTTCAAACAGCGGCAATACAGCCTCAAGCAGGCCTGGAATCCTGATACCGTCAGCACGGATAATCCTTTTGTTAATGCTTTCACCGGGAAAATGGGCATCGGCAAGCACAAGTTCGTCACCGTGACCCATACGGGCCATTACTTCGAGTAATTGTGGACTGATAAGGGGGGAGATTCCTTTTAACATCACGCTATTAATTTAAGTTAATACTATTGTGGTTTTCAATTCTGTCTCTGTATGTTCAATGCTTTCCGTTTTAATATTCATGTCCTGCTCTTTCGCCGGGGTTACTATCTTCTGAACAACCTTCTCAGAAAGGATCGTTTTTCAGTCTCTTCCTCAGCTTCTTCTTCCACGAAAGTGGTAACACCCCCTCTGAAAAAGTCCGCAAACCTTTCAAAAATACTCTTTTCCCTGTAATCGGGACAGTCAAGTGACCTTTCCAGATCCGGGGGCAATTCGGTAAAAGGAGCAGCAAACCGGTCGTTCATAGCCCGGTCCCCCTGAACAGCCTGTAATGTTAATGCCACCAGGGGTAAAGCAAGTGCGCTGCCCGAACCATTTGCCCCGCTGTTGAAGTGTATTAACGGGGTTGAGGCGCCTGCCCTGCTGACAATCACTATCGAGGGATTAAAGGCGGCAAACCAGGCGTCGGCAAAATTCTGCGAGGTAC
>SLOS01000353.1 GCA_007132365.1 Bacteroidales bacterium
GCAATATCAGACTTTTCAGGGTTCAGCATCACTGTGGCACCAAGCTTTTCTGCCAGAGCCAGTTTATCTTCATCAATATCCAGGGCCACTATTTCTGTACATCCAGCAAGGCTTAGCATTTGAATGATAAAGAGGCCGATCATGCCCGATCCTGCAACAACTGCAGTGTCATTGACAGAAACCGGAGAAAGATTTACTGC
This sequence comes from Bacteroidales bacterium, assembly GCA_007132365.1. GTDB lineage: Bacteria > Bacteroidota > Bacteroidia > Bacteroidales > PUMT01 > PXAP01. The sequence continues at coordinate 201 of SLOS01000353.1, forward strand.
ATGAAGCGCGACAGCTGCAGGTTCGACCATTGCTGCGCGGGTAAAGCTGACATTTTCAGGGATTCTGTAAAGTATATGCCCGGGAACGGCAACATATTGGGCATAGGCACCGTCACGCCTGAACTCCCTGGCCGAAACCCCGAGTACCATCCTGCCGTCACTGAGGTTATACATCCCTTTTCTTGTATACCAGTCGTCCAGCGGATATATTGTAGAATCAAAGGTTACCCTGTCCCCTTCATTCCAGTTCCTGACACCCCTGCCCGTCTCCCTTATAATACCGCTGGCCTCATGCCCCATTATCACAGGGGGGATCCTTCTTCCTGTGCTTCCGTCGATGCCGTGTACATCGCTACCGCAGATACCGGCTGCTTTGACCTCTACAAGAACCTCATCATCCTTGATTTCCGGATCAGGAACATCTTTGTAAACCAGTTTCATATACTCTTCCAGTACAAGTGCTTTCATAATTATTTTTTGTGCCGGTAATTTTCACTAACAACTGACAAATCTATTAAAACTTCTTATAATTTACCCGATTGAATGAATTTGTTATAAATTTTTTGATCCGTCTGTCTGTTCCTTAATAATTGTATTTTATATTTGTTATAAATGGAAAGGATATCGATATATGTCTCATTGATAACAGTAATAAACAGGAGGTCAGCATGGAAAAAACACTATCCGGAATAAAAATTGAATGTGTACAGGGTGATATTGCCTCACAACCGGGTATTGAGGCAGTCGTCAATGCTGCAAACGACCGGCTTATGATTGGCGGTGGTGTTGCAGGTGCCATCCACAGGGCTGCCGGTCCCGGACTTGAGCAGGAATGCCGTCCGCTTGCACCGATAAGGCCCGGAGAAGCAGTTATTACAGGGGCGCATAACCTGCCGAATAAATATGTTATTCATTGCCTGGGGCCGGTATACGGCTATGATAAGCCGGAGGACCGGTTATTGTCGTCCTGTTACAGGAATGCCCTGAAACTGGCTGAGGAGAATGAAATCAGATCGGTTGCCTTTCCGGCTGTTTCTGCCGGGGCTTTCGGCTACCCCATTGAGGGCGCGGCAAATATTGCACTGACAACCATTATGGAGATACTGCCGGAACTCAGGCATGTAAAAAATATACGATTTGTCCTTTTCAGTACAAGTGATCTGGAGGTTTTTAACAATACCCTGGCATCTCTGGCATCATGATGGAAACAATTGTCCGGGCAGGGCTGTCCCAGGGCCTGTTTGCAGTAGTGCTTGTATTGGCAAATTTTTGAACAATTAATCGCAGGTGTTTGTTATTGGGTTGATAAAACAAAAAACAAATTATGCATTTGCGGTTATTCTTACTATTTTCTTTATCTGTAATTTTTTCATTTTGCACCGCTGAGGAAGGCATTGAAATGGAAAAAGAAAATAATGGTGAAACCGGAAATGAAACCGGAAATCCTGCAATGCATTTTCTTGCGCTGGGGGACTCCTATACGATAGGTCAGGGTGTGACTGCAGATTCCAGATGGCCTGTATTGTTGACCGATACTCTGATTAAGTCTGGTTTCTATATGGAAGATCCGCAAATAATTGCACGTACCGGATGGACAACAGGAGAACTTAAATCCGGGATTGATGCAGTATCACCAAAGGGGCCATTTGATCTTGTTTCTCTTCTTATCGGTGTAAATAATCAATACAGGGGAGTTACCTCAGGTTATACCATGGAGGGTTACCGTGATGAATTTAGCGGACTGCTTCAGATGGCAATTGATTTTGCAGGTGGAAACCCCGAAAGGGTTTTTGTTGTCTCTATACCCGATTACAGTGTCACCCCTTTTGTTCCCGAAACCAGCAAGGAGAGGGTATCTTTGGAAATAGATCAGTATAATAGTATTAACAGGCAGATTGCAGATGACCTGAATGTTATTTATTTTAATATTACACCTTCTTCCAGGCTGGCAGCTGAAGATCTCCAATTACTTGCTTCTGACAATCTCCATCCTTCCGGAAAAATGTACAGGATGTGGGTCGGTATTATGACAGGGGACATTATCAAAATGTTAAAATAATACCCGTTTACTACTCCCATATATTTTTTTATGCGTCTGTGTGTAATTTTACGCAGAAAAAAAAATAATGTACATTTATCCCCTGGTAAAAATTCTGTTTGTGAAAACGGTTAATTTCCGGATATCTGATTAATGAAGATCGATAAGTTTGTTTCAGCGCTTATATTATTTGTTTTCATTGCCTGGTTATTTCCACAGCCTGCAGGTGGTCAAAGCGGGATCATCCTTGGTTATATCAGCACTGCCGGCATCTCCCTTGTCTTCTTTTTTTACGGGCTGAGGCTAAGTACAGAAAAGATTAAACTCGGACTGAAAAACTGGAAACTGCATATAGTTGTTCAGTCTGCCACCTTTCTCCTGTTTCCCCTGGTTGTACTGGCATTATACCCCCTTATTCAGAATGAGGAGCAGGAAATCCTCTGGCTGGGACTCTTTTTCATGGCTGCAGTTCCCTCCACAGTCTCTTCTTCTGTCGTGATGGTATCAATAGGCAGGGGTAATATTCCTGCGGCAATTTTCAATGCCAGCATCTCGGGGATCATAGGAATAGTACTGACACCATTGTGGATGGGGTTGTTTCTTCAGCAGACGCAGCCGGGATTTGATTTTACGGAGATTTATCTCAGACTGGTTCTGGGTATTGTACTGCCTGTAATCATCGGGTTAATTATGCGCAGGAAATGGTACCATTTTGCTTTACATCACAGTAAACAGCTAAGCCTCTTTGACAAATCGGTTATTTTGCTGATAGTTTATAAAAGCTTCGCTACATCTTTCAACGATGCTGTATTTAAATCAGTTGAAAATATTGAGCTTGCAGGAA
>SLOS01000061.1 GCA_007132365.1 Bacteroidales bacterium
CAACAGTTTTCCGGTTTTTATACAATTCAAGAAAAAGGTCCTGGATCGAATCTTCTATCAGGGAGAGGTTTCGGGTAAACTTCAGTCCATACTGGTACAACCTGCCTGAATATGCAGAATAGATGGCGGCAAACATCCTGTCGTCACCCTTTTTATACATTGACCAGGCCACCCCTTCGTTCTGAAGTATAAATACCATCTGAATAATTGAATATTCTCGGTTTTGTCAGATTGACCCGGACAATTTACAAAAATCCCGTTAATAAAATACCTTTTCAAAGATCGTTTGCGCAGTCTCTGAGTTGATCCATATAAATCAATTCCCTTTTCTCCAGGTTCTCAAGTATATCATTCCGGTCCAGCAATGCGGGCCGGAGTTGCTTGGCGGACAATGACCCAAGCTGGCCTCCCGTATGCCTGCTACCCGGTTGCGAAGCATTTCCATATCCAAGCAGCACCTTTGCCCTTACAGGGTTGCTGAATTCCGTCACGGCAATGTATGTCTCACCGTGAAAGGCACGCTTTGTTGAATCACTGTCATTCATATACTCCATGGTATGAAGAATGCCATACCTGTCCGGTCCCCCGTTTGCCGGAAAATCCTTATCCCCGGCACGAAGACGGTGAACATTCCCCCAGGGTATATCAAGGGCCCCGTATTGCTGCCTTGTTTCTTCAGCGACCCTGGCAAGCAAATCAACCGCCCTTTCCGGCTCCTTCAGACCCCGGGGCGTATTGACAGGATCTTCAGGACTCCACGAAACTTCAAAATCTCTGTGGCGGAGCTTATCAAACCAGTTTGCAAACAAGACGGCTCCCCTGCTTTCCCTGTCCGTTTTACCATCCCATGCTCTCAGCACTGCCGCTGCTTCAGCCGCCGTTGGATCAGGGTACTGATCAACAGCTTCCAAAAGATCATCCAGAAAACGGTCTGCCGCCTCCATGCCGGAATCCATTTTGTAACTGATAAGCTGCTCAAAAGTTATTGAAGTATCTTTTTTCAGAAGATTGACAGCCCTTTGTGGCCTCAGTGACATACTGTGCGGAGCCATATAGGCCGGATAATCATCGGGATCCAAAACCGGAGGATAAGTGGAAACCCAGGGAGAATCATTGCAGTTCTGAATAAAGCCGGCCGGCGGATTCACAACCTTTGGCAGATCATCATACCCGTGAACAGAATGCCACAGATACTCCGACCGTGTACCGTCAACAGTGCCCCTCCAGAATGCAAAATCTCCTTCCGGCCTCATGGGAACATTACCGTTGAAAAGATACATGATGTTCCCTTCCCTGTCAGCATAGATAATATTGAACATCGGATTCTGGAGCATCCGGAGCGCATCTTCAAATTCAGCCAGGTTAACAGCCGCACCCATTTTATGGTATTGTTCAAATATTCCGTAATTATTCAGCCCCACAATTCTTAATGCCCAGGCCTTACCTCCCGCTTCGCCTGTAACAGGGCCGTGTTCCGAATATCTGAATTCAAGGGGCCGGCGGCTGTGGCTTCCATCATCCTGCAACACCAGTATATCAGCATACTTTTTCCTGAATGACCTTACCCTGCCATCATAACGATATCCGTTCCTTCGCAGATTCAGCTCATATGTGTCAGCTCCGTCCATCGTATTTACGGTAAAAGCCCAGCCCAGGTGATCATTGAATGCCATAGACAGCACGGGTGTGCCAACCAGTGCAATACCGTAGGCATTGAAAAGTGGACCTGTAAGATGGGCTTCGAACCAGAGATGCAGGTCATGCCAGGGTAGGTGGGGATTGGTTACCAGCATCGAATTTCCTGAGGCCGACCGGGAGGGTGCAATTGCAAAGGCGTTGGATCCGGGGGCAAGCTTTCTCCGGATTGCGTTAAAATCATCCCAGGCAACAAATTCAAGGCACAACACTCTTATTACATGGGCCATGACATCGGTTGCGGTGACCGGCAACACCTGCCTGAATTTATCTCCGATTGCTTCCGGATTTGCATCGGCATAATCATTGACCCCGCGTACAAAAGCATCCAGGTAGGACCTGTAGGGTTCCTGCTTGAGCCGGTAATTATTTTCAGCATGCCCGGGAATCTCAAAAAGCAGTATCTGCCTGTCAGATTCGAGGTACTCCTCTCCCCAGTATTCTGATCCGCGTCCCCTTGATTGCCCGTAAAGTTTGAGGATGAGATCTGCATGATTATGCATCTGGGCCCATCCGAATGCATGGTACATTTCAGCAATCGTATTGCCATAAATATGAGGAACTCCATATTTATCCCACAGGATTTCCGCCGGCTGTTTCCCCGACAAGGGAAAACAGGAGATAACCAGCAGCAAAAACAGGATGGTCCTGATTTTTTTTATACCGGGGTAATAAGAAAGGTAAGGCATGCGAAAAAATTTAGAATTATTTAACAGGCAATTCAAAAACAGGGATATTTATGCTGGAAGGGGTAGCCGGGCCGTAGTGGACTTTCTGTTTTGCGATTGAAATTTTTTCGGCGCTGATTATCGGCTCACAGGTATTCAGGCTTCTGTTAAACCGGGGAAACCAGCCGGATGATACCACTACTCTCATTCTGTGTCGGGGATTAAGCTGATAGCCGGTAGCCCATACCGATATTTCCACCTTTTCGGGCCCTGAACCCATAAATTGCACCAGGGCCGCTCCCTCCTGAATATTGATGATCCTGCCGTCAGGGAAAACATCCTGCAGGCTGACCACGAAGCCGGTACAGGGTGCATCACTCGAAAGCCACAGATTGGCTGATATATTGCCCAGAATTACCAGAGGTTCTTCCAGTATTCCGGTTTCAAAGATCAGCTGGTCATCACGGTCAATATTGTCATTCTGCAAGGCGGCCCCGACATTATCACCCAATGCAGTGCCACCCAGACCGGGATAGGGATCTGAAGGATCATACAGGTATGACAATGCCCCGTCCATATTGTAAACCTCCTGATCCAGATATTTTTCGGGACCAACGAAGAATGGAACCATACGGGTTTCCCGGGGGGGCCAGGTATCGGATCCGATATACTCGTTCCTTTCCATGATAAATAAATTATACCTTGCATTTCTTACAAA
>SLOS01000140.1 GCA_007132365.1 Bacteroidales bacterium
ACCATTGCAGTGTTCCCAAACCCACAGGCAGTATCTCCGCCGGCAATCTTACCCTGGCTGTCAGCAATCCGGACAATTCTCTTCCACAGCATCTGCATATCCCTTACACCCAGAACATTCAGTGCAAAAGCCACCTCCCTGATATTACAGTGCATCAGTGCATCATCAAATATCTCTTTACCACCGGTACTTTCTATTGATAACAGGTCACCTCCTGCCTTTGCCCCTTCCTCAAAAAGCTCGAGCATTGTATCGAGGTATCCCGAAGTACGCTGTCTGGGAGGACGGTCAAACTCCCTCAGATCGTTGGGCGTCAGGCGAATCTCACTTTTCAGTCCCTGCTTCACAAAACAGTTTTCACACTCCTCGTTCATAACCTTTACAATATCAATCCCGTAGGCAGGATTTTTGGTCATCTCTATCAGGGTCTCAAATTCAAAAACCACTCCCTCCGAATAGAGTTCGAGTCCGCGCTGAAGAGCAGCCCTGACTATCTCCCTGTACTGATTTCTTATATCAGGAAATGTCTCATCATTTATATGCATTGGCGGAAGGGTGAAGTTAAGTTCCGGGTAAACTTTTCCTCCACCGATAACCAGTCCCCGCCGCGTGGTAACCGGATACAGGGCCGTACCGAAATAGAGGTCTGCCGCTTGATTTATCGCAAGGCTGTTATATTTCATTTTATGGGAATGTTTTAATTTTCAGGTTAAAGATACCCTAGGATGCAAGCTTATCCAGGTACTCAACAAGTCCCTGCGGATCGGGACTGTAAAGATCTGCATTTATCTTGTTGCAGAAGTCCTGTGTCACTGGAGCGCCTCCAATACATATTTTGGCTTCGGGATTTTTCTCCTTTAAAACTTTAACTATATTTTCCATATTGACCATGGTCGTAGTAAGAAGGGCCGACAGGCCTATTACCGCATGCGGGTATTTCTCCGATTCCGTGAGAAATTTGTCCGCACTTACATCCACTCCAAGATCAATCACTTCATAACCGTTGCCTTCAACCATCATAGAAACGAGGTTCTTCCCAATATCGTGCAAATCACCCTGAACAGTCCCGATTATGAACGTACCCTTTCTCTTTGCTGCACCGCTGGCAAATAAGGGCTTTAAATGTGCCATAGCTGCACTCATTGCTTTGGCTGACATAAGCACCTGGGGCACAAACACTTTGTTTTCACGGAATTTAACGCCGACCTTGCCCATCCCGACTATAAGAGCATTAGTAAGTATTTCCTCTGCAGTGGCACCCTGCTCAAGGGCCCTGGCAGTGAGCTCATCAGCACCATCCTGCCCTTTCATATCAGGAGGATAGGGTGAGGCCTGGTTGATCTTTCCGAATTCAACACAATGTGCAATTTGCTTTAATAATTCTTCCATAGTAAAATGATTTTTTGTTTTAAATAATCTGAAAAAATATTTATTAAGACATCTTTCCTGAGTTAAGCCGGCTTTTATGTTTGCCTTACAACTATTTCAGGCTGAATAACATATTGTTTTGTTATTTTGGGATTACATTCAAATATCAGAGATGCCGTCAGCCTTGCCATCTCCGGGTATCTGCAATCAACAGAGGTAATCAGTGGACTGGCTGACCGGGTCAGTTCAGTGTTCCCGTATGAAACCACAGAGATCTGATCCGGCATTTTTATACCCCACCTGTTTAAACGACCTGTAACTTTTAAACTGTCAACATCGGTGCTGCAAAGAATCCCTCCAATATTACTCATTTCAATAAACTCCTGATTAAACCCTGACAAACCTGAAATTACAAAAAGTTTCCTGTTGGGTGACTGCCGTCTGAGGAACACTTGCATGGACTGTTCAATAAGTTCATATACAAGGTTTCGCCCCCTCCATGCTTCATTCTTAACAAATAAAAGATTCTTATCATTTTTCGATGTCAGATAGGCTATTGCTCTTTTCACGCCAAGGTCATAACTCTGGATTACATAACTGAAAAACGAACCTCCCATGGTATTGTCAACCAGAAGAACTACTGAGTTACCCTGGTTAAGGTTCCGGTAAAAATTTGCCGTCAGTGATTCATCATAATTTGGCACAATAATAATTGCTTCATAACCCTGCCTCAGCATATTACCTACCAGTCTGATCTCTTCCTCAGGCTCATTATAATGGAGAAAATACCTGAAGGACCTGTTAACTTTTTGAGCCTCCTCATTCAGATTTGCGATCAGATCCTCAATATTGGTAGAGTAAAAGGGGATCAACATTCCCCATATCTTCTGTATTTCTCGTGTATATGTAACAAAAGAGCCCTTTCCTGCTTTTTTTATTATAAAACCCTCTTCACTTAGCTTATTAAGAACCAGTTTTGCAGTCTCGCGTGAAACGCTATGCCTCCTCATTATCCGGTTTATCGAGTCAATCCGCACACCCGGCAAATATTCCTGCTTAATTATCCTTTCTTTATAGAATTCAAAAAGTCTCTGATATATTGGTACGAAAGCCCGGTCAATCATAGTTTGAGCGATACAGGTTCTAAATTACAAATAAACAACAAAAAACCATCACATTACATCACAGTAATGGGTTTTTAAGCACATTTTAGACCTTTGGTAGCTTAAAACTTAGATTCCTGCTTTTTTGGCAAAACATTATACAAACCTCTTTGGTTCTGGATATGCCAGGTTAGGAAACTGGAACCGTAATGCCCAACATTTGAATCGTAGTGCTGGTTTTCATGAATGTATTCTGAAATTGATTATTCTTCCCAAAAATTGTTATATTCGCTATTATATCAACGCTATAAACTAACCTGATTAATTCATAAAACTATAAATATCCCTCAAATTATCCATAATTGAATTAAAATTCCAGTACTATGAAAACCGTAATCGTACTAATGGTTTTTTGCTATTTCAACCTTGGTATTGCACAGGACAACTGGGAAAATCCAATTATAAAAAAAGGCAGGCTTGGCTCCCCGCTGGTTGAAACTTCCCCGTTTGTCTTTAATGACAAGTTATATTTGCTGGAGAGCAATCAGAGGTTTTGGGAAATTCCCGGTGCAAAACCCGGGGACTTCTTTCATGAAGATGAG
>SLOS01000052.1 GCA_007132365.1 Bacteroidales bacterium
ACCCTTCGATAACGGGCTCCGGGTCATTATCAATATACACCCTTATCACACCATCCCAGGCCCTGTAAAATGTCATCCACCACCGTACTATTGCACCCGGACCCTCAGCATCAACCATCACAAATTCACGCCTGCCGTTGTTTTCTTCCACCCTCAAAAAATTTGACCTGTCAATATTTGCAAACCAACCCTCCTCGCCGGGTGATACCGAGGCACGGTCATAGCTGCTGAAATGCAGGTGCGAATACTCAACTGAAGGGAAATAGGTGAGATTGTTGCGGTCGGTCATCTCCTCAAGCAGCGATTCAAGGGTAACTTTCCCGGAACAGCCTGCAAACGCAACAACAAACAATCCCGGTAATAAAAATTTAAAAATATTCTTCTTCATGAATAAATATTATTAAGATGATATTTTCATCCTGTCTGTTAATGTATCAAAAAGCTTCAATCCGTTCATTTTAAATTTCAATCCGGCGGCATGACAGACAGTTACCAGCCGGGGTTCTGGACAAGGTTGCTGTTCAGTGTTATTTCATCAGATGGAATGGGGGAAAGGTAATCACGTCCGGGATTAAACCCATATCCGTTGGGTAAGACATTCCGGTAGGGATCAACAAATCCGTTTTCATCAACAAACAGGTTCTGGCCTATGAAAATCGTGGGATTACCATCATAATCCCTGTACGCACCTTCCAGGTTGGATCCGATATATTTGACTCCCCTGGGTCGTTGTCCGGTAATCAGGTGATGCGCCCTCCACCTGGCCAGATCATCCCACCGGAATCCTTCACAGGCAAGCTCAACTCGTCTTTCGCGCCTGATCTCGTTGATGAGGGGTGAGAGGGACGGGAACTCCCAGTTGGGGTCATGTGAAATATTGTTGATGTTCAGATGAGCCATCCCAACCCTGTCGCGAAGAACATTTACCGTTCTGTCCGCATCTTCCTGTGTTAGTGTTCCCAGTTCAGCTTTGGCTTCAGCATGAATGAGCAACGCTTCTGCGTAACGGAAAATAATTGATGCCGTTGTTCCTATATTATCAGCAGTTTGCTGAGACCAATCCGGGTTTGACCCTTTATAGATTGCATACCCGGTAGTATTCCTGAAATCAGCAATACCGTCAAGCGTGGGTAATTCATATTGTCTGTCATTTGCCCCTCCGGGTGAGTTGGCTACCATATAATACCCCGGAAGTAACAGGGATTGTAAAAGCCGCGGATCACGGTTTGTAACTTCCAGCCACAATGAATCATATCCCTGGAAAAGGGGGCTCACGGAAACAGGATCGCCGTCTTCGCACAAATAACTGTCTATCAAACTCTTCGACATTCCGATCCTTCCTGTACCATGTGGAATGTATCTTGACATATTGTGTGTTATCCCGAGTGCGGCATCAAATTTTTTCCACAACATCACTTCCGGGTTACCGGTATAGTCATACTGGTTAAAAAGCGACCAGTACTCTTGTCCTTCAGGACCCCGGTAAATACTGAATGTATTCATTTCCATCAGTTGACGGGAAGTCCCGGCTGCCAGCTCAAGAAACCTTGTGCCGTCAGAACCCTGAACCCCGAAAGGAGTACCGTAATGGTATTTTTGCCATGTGCCCTCGTAAAGGCAAATGCGGGCTTTCAATAACAAAGCTGCCTCTTTGTTTATCCTGAAAGGTTCTGCCTGTGATGCAGTTTTCAGATTAGATATGGCATAATCCAGATCAGCGATTATTGAATCGGTAACGTCAATCCGGCTGGTGCGTGGAGCAAATAACTCCTCAGAATTCGTATTCATCGGTTTACTGATCCACGGCACATCACCAAAAGTCTTGATCTTTTCGAAGTAGAGGTAGGCTCTGAAGAACCTTACTTCGCCAATGTAATGATTTATATCGGCTTCAACTCCTTCAGCATTACCGCAATATTGCAGGAAGTAGTTTGCCTGACGGATATTTCCCCAATCCCAGCCTCCACCTGACGATGGTACGGTTCGTGTTCCTGCAAGGCGGGTGTCATAGCTGCCATGTACGAGGTTATCACTGTTCCGGTCAATCCAGAATGTATAGAAATACCCCGAGTGTGCCGGAAGGAGTGTATAAAACCTGTTTGCATATAGTTTAAGCTCTTCCGGTGAATTGAAAAAATCCTGGGGAACCAGCTCATCCAGCGGATACCTTTCAAGAAAATCTTTGTCGCAGGACTGGGTGAACAGGAACAGGGAAATAATTAATAAAAAAATATATCGTCTCATAGTTTTTGATTAAATGGTCACATTAACACCAAAAGAGATGTTCATCTGCAGAGGGTATAATTTACCTGAACCATAGACACCCCCTGTAGCTTCCGGATCGAAAACCCTTGTGAGGTTTGAGAAAGTCAGGAGATTTTCGCCCACAACGAATATCCTGAATCTGTCAATATAGGCCCTTTGAGTAAAATTTAAAGGCAGGGTATACCCAAGCTGAAGTGATTTAAGCCGCAAATAGGCCCCATCCTGCAGATACCTTGTCTGAGGATGCTGGTTTTTCCCGCCCTTATCCAGGTAGGGCCGCGGGAAATATGCATCCGGATTATCCTCTGTCCAGTAATCCAGATGTTCTTCGAATGCCACTGCATTCCATTGCCCGCCGGTGGCCCCCCAGAAATGGGGTCCTCGGAGCCAGAGGTCCCTTTTACCGACCCCCTGCCATAACATATTAAAATCCAAACCCCTCCATGAGCCGTTAAACATGAAACTGAAGGAATAGCGGGGTGTGGAGTTTCCGATAACCGAGAGATCACCCGGATCGTCAACCGTATTTGCACCAATATCGATCTTCCCGTCACCATTAAGATCTGCATATTGCACATCTCCCGCCCGCCATATTTCACCCGATAAATAGGACTGATCCCAGCTTTGTGCCTCCTGGTCAGTCTGAAATAAGCCAATGGTGGTAAATCCCCAAATCTCTCCCAGTTGCATACCTTCATAGAAAGGTGCACTTAATAAATTCTGGGGATTATAGTATTCAACAATTTCAGTGGTTGCATCGGCAAGCATAAATGATGCGCTATAGTGGAAATCTCCTATCCTGTCCC
>SLOS01000066.1 GCA_007132365.1 Bacteroidales bacterium
CATAGATATCGCCAAATGTATATTCATTTAATAATCCTTTTTGATAGATCGATTGCCGCCTTAGCTGTGCTTTGATTCGGGCAAGTAATTCGCGGTTACTGAATGGTTTGGTAACATAATCATCTGCGCCAAATTCCAGTCCAAGCACTTTGTCAACTTCCTCTGAGCGTGCAGTGAGCATTATAATGGGCGTATTCAAGCCTTTATTCCGCAATGATTTGCAGACTTCAAAACCATCCATGCCGGGCAGCATTACATCAAGAAGAATTAAATCGGGTGATTTTTCTTCTATAAGTTCAATTCCAGACCTTCCATCGTTTGCAACAAACGCTTCATACCCGTTGTGCTTCAATGCATCGGTAATACCTCGTGCCATTGCACGTTCATCTTCAACGATTACTATTCTGTTCATTTACAGTTGCTTTATTTACCGGAATGGAAAATGAAAAAGTACTGCCTTCACCAATTGTGCTGTCAACGGTTATGATTCCGCCGTGCTGATTAACGATGTCCCGTACAAGCGACAGACCGATGCCACTGCCCGGTTTGTTTTGTCCGTTTCTTGATTCAACCCTGTAAAATTTCTGAAAAATCTTATCCAGTTCATTTTTACTGATTCCATACCCATTGTCACGCACTGAAATACGAATTTGTCCATCCTTTTCACGGATACGAAATTCTATCTCTTTATCTTCTCCTGAGAATTTTAATGCATTATCAAGAAGGTTTAAAACGGCATGTTCAATCCGGCCCGGATTGCAGTATATTTGAGGCAGGTCTGAGGATAATTCTGAATGGAACGAGACTTCTTTCCCCTGTATTAAGGTATTGAATCTCTCAACAATTTTGTTAGCCAGATCGCCAAATGGCACCATTTTCATTTCATAGTTGGTTTTACTTGCTTCGCCTCTTGAAAACTCAAGAATATTTTCAACAACCTGGCTCAGGCGCTCACTTTCTCTTGTTAAGATTGCATAGTATTCCTGGCGGTTGTCGGGGTCTTTGATCCACCCTTCGGATAAATTTTCAGCCAGAGTGCGCATGGTTGAGATGGGTGTTTTAATATCGTGGGTTACGTTAGATATAAAATCCGATTTCATCCTGTAAAGCTGTTCTTCGCGGTAGATATCCCGGAAAAGAAAGAAAAGGCCAAGCACAATTATGAGAATAATTGCAATGATAAACAGGTAAATAAGATTGATATTATCAGATAACATTCCATTGACCATTGCAGGTTCAGGCACCATTAGAGCAAGGCTCAAATCCGGCATAAACCATTGAAGTGAAGAAAGGTTTTTGGAAATAGGCTCAGCCATTTCGTTTTTATTCGGAGATGTGCCAATCCAGCCGTTTTCACTTTTCAGGGCTATTCGGAAATTTTTACTTAATTCATATTCATCCGTGAATGAAATAAAAAATTCACGTACGGCAGTCCGGTCAATTGTTAGTATGAGGTAACTGTAAAAATCATTCTCAGATTCTGACGGTTTTATTGCCAGGAGATATTCATGTCCAGCAGCTTCAAATTGTTCAATTAAAAAAGAGCCATCGAAATCAGCATAACTGAGAATTGCCTGGAGAGGTTTTATTAAGTACGTGTTTTTTTTAGCGTGTATTTCCTCAATATTTCTGATTTTGAGTTCCTTTCTATTGAGTTGCTCCAGCTTTTCTGTAAAGTGGATATCAATATTTTTCTGATGCTTAGTTCTGTATGCATGAATATTATTGAGATAAAAATCGAACTGGGATTTCTGGAGATACATATAGTTTTGGACCAGGTAATCATAAAAACTGACAAGAATTTCCCCGGCAACATCAGAATTATAATTATCAATTAATTGCAAAAGCTGTTGATATGCAATGAGTTTACTGGTGATTTCAGAATTGTTTTCTTTATCAATATCGTATTGGGTTATATCCGAATAGGTTGATACGGCATTTTGAATTCGTCCCGTTTTTATCTCACACCGTGCAATTCTTGTCAGAAAAGTTAAGGCTAAAGCGCGGTTTTCTGCCTGAATCCTTCCGCGATTATATTCATTTATAGCTTCATCATATTGTCCGTTTAACTCAAAATGTTCACCTCTTTGCAGAAACTCATTTTCCCCTGTAAGCCTGAAGCTGCCTGAAAGTATATTTAAATCCGTATCAAGAAAAGTTGGAGGGAACACAACCTGATAGTCATTATCTAACAGGAAAACTTCATTGATAAATTTATTTTTGCGGGATGATTGATCATCGGCAAATATTTTGAATGAAGTTGCTGATAAGCCGGATTTGACTGAGTAAAAGGCGTTATTAATCTCGTTCTTAAATTCCGTCTTCAGTTGTTCAGCAGCAAACTGCAAAGAGTTTTCCAGATTTTGCTCAGCTATTTGGCGCTGTAGCTGCTGTTCGCTTTCTATTCCGGTTAAGCCAAAATAACCCAGAAAAATGGTTGGGAAAATTACTGCTATCAAAAATACCAGTATCACCCTCTTTCGAAGTGCAGGATGGTGTTCTGCTTTTTTCATCTTCCGGGGGTTACAATTATAATGTGTCTATTTTGGAGAGTTAACTTCTCAGGTACATAATTTCAAGCTAATCATGATATTAGGGTATTTACTTCATTGTAATTTATAAATTGTCAGATTTTTGTCAAGAATTGCCAGTCATCTCATTAAAAGAATATCTTTCAGAAGTATATTCGATAACAATTGTAAATTATTGAAAGTAAAAATTGCTCATCAAGAACTTTCATATTAATCAAGTAAACCTGGCTTATAAAGCTGTTGATTTAATGGAGGCAAATAATAAAGCCTGAAATAGGCAAACAGGTGATTGATGAAATAAATTTTCTGAAATTGCCTGGTATTTAGCTTCACTATTTTATTCTGTATTCGTTTTTTTGCTCAACTCAAAACGTATAATCAAACTTCAGCAGCACGGCACGCTGGTCGGAAAACGGAAGCCGTGGTGTGAGCCGGTCGCGGTCTGTGTTGACAGATTCATTGAAGACGATGTAGAAATTGTTGTCATCTCTGGGGTTGTAAACCCGCTTAGTTAACGACTTCTATATGATTTTAC
>SLOS01000313.1 GCA_007132365.1 Bacteroidales bacterium
ATTTCCAGGGATGGGGGAAGAAGCGTAACTATTTTGAGGGTTGGTACTTCAAGTTCCTTAACGTGGAAGAAAACAGGGCTTTTGCTGTAATTCCGGGAGTGGCAATGGATTCAACCGGTAAAAGACATTCTTTTATACAGTTGCTGGATGGACGCAAGAAAACGGCAAGCTATCACAAGTACGACTTTGGTAGTTTTGCTGCATCGGCGGAGAGGTTTCTTGTTTCCATTGAAAACAATCATTTCTCTGAAGATTCCGTTTCCCTCGATTTGCCAGAACTGAAAGGAAAACTCTGTTTTTCCGGTAATGTTCCCTGGCCAAAACCGTGGTATTCGCCCGGAATAATGGGGCCCTATTCATTTGTGCCGTTTATGGAATGCTATCATGGAATTGTCAGCATGGATCATTCAATAAGTGGTAAACTGAAGCACAACAGCGATATTATTGATTTCAGCGGTGGCAGGGGATATATTGAAAAGGACTGGGGGAGTTCTTTCCCCGAAGGATATATCTGGATCCAGTCAAACCATTTCCGGGAACCGGGTATTTCCATAAAAACCTCAGTAGCAAAAATCCCATGGCTGAGGAGCTCTTTTGTGGGGTTTATCTCGGGAATATGGCTGGGCGACAGGCTTATCAGATTTACAACCTATAACGGGTCGGTTTTAAGAAAGGTCCGCGCCGACATATCCGGGATTGAAATCGTTATTGAGAATAAAAACCACCGGCTGGAGATTATGGCGGATCGGGATACTCCGACTGCTCTTGCCTCACCGGTTGGCGGACTGATGGATGGTAGAATTGAGGAGAGCATGTCGTCAGGAATTGAGGTTAACCTGTTTGACCTTAAGGAGGGAAGATCATTTTTTGCGGGGAAAGGCAGGAACGCGGCGGTGGAGGTTGCCGGGAAAGTTGAGGAGATTTTAATTTAGTTTTATGGCAGTGATAAAAAAGTTTCTTGCGAAGTATGCCGGCACGAAAAGCCTGATCATACTTTTTGCCATGATCGTAGTTTTTAATCTTTTGCTTTTTCCTCTTCTTATGCCGGCAGATGATGATATCAAACCTCTTGATATTATGTTTGCCTATTCTTCTGAAGATGCATATGAAATGATAAGCGCACTTGGGGATGCAGGACGGCAAAATTATATTAAAGGCCTGCTGTTTCTGGATTTTATTTATCCGGTAATCTACTCCCTTTTTCTTGGCTTCAGTATCTTTCTGCTTTACCGGGAGATATTGCCTGCAGTTTCTCCTTTGTTGATCCTGTTGTCAGATTATATTGAAAATACAGGGATTATTATTATGTTGTCATCATACCCCTCCGGGTTAATAACCATTGCCTGGATTACCAGTTTTTTTACCAGTCTGAAATGGATACTTGCAGGACTGGCAGTGCTGGTTATCCTGATTGGATTGCTGAGAAGAATAAGACTGAATTTTCTCTGAAATCTTAACAGGAGCTTTTACAGGCTCCACCCCTCCCTGTATTCATAATGCAGATATTTATCCGCCTCCGGCATTTCCGGAAAACTGAACTTTTCGGGATCGAAATCCAGGGTCTGGTAGCTTAGTTTCTCCCTCAGCTCAGGACGGATTGCTATGTTCCCCAGCAGCACGGTCTCAGTAAGCGGACCTGCCCAGTCAAAGGAGGATCCGGCAGGGCTGCCTCCTTTGCATGCTTCTATCCATTCCTGATGGTGCCCGGGTGAAGAGGGTATATATGGTTCCGGTGCGGTATAGGAATCGCGTAAAGATTTAGTAATAATCTCATTATCAAGCATGTAGCCTTTACTGCCAATATAAAGTACACCTCCGGCTCCCAGCTGCATTCCCTGGTCAATACACGGAATACGCGGCGGGCGCAACCCCCCGTCGTACCAGATAAGCCTGACGGGCGGCATCTCTTCGCGTGCGGGGAAGTCATAGGTTACCATCGACCCCAGCGGATAGGTCTCGTCATTCACCAGGGTTGATACAGCCTGTACACTGGAAGGGTATTTAAGTTTTAAGGCACGGAATACCGGGTCGAATGAGTGGCATCCGATATCACCCAGGGCGCCTGTGCCAAAATCCCACCATCCCCTCCACCTGAAAGGGTGATAGGAGCTGTGGTATGGACGCATTGGAGCAGGCCCTACAAACAGGTCCCAATCCAGGCTCTCCGGGACAGGCGGAGTGTCTTCAGGCCTGTTGATTCCCTGCGGCCAGTAAGTGCCGGAAAGTCCCCTGTTCGGACGGTCAGTCCACACATGAACTTCACTGATATGGCCAATAGCATCGTCCCAAATCATTTCACGCAGGCGCCTTGTCCCATCACCTGCCTGTCCCTGGTTCCCCATCTGGGTGGCAACTTTATATTCCCTGGCTGCCTTTGTCAGTGCCCTGGCCTCATAAACGGTACGCGACAGGGGTTTCTCGGTATAGACATGTTTGCCTCTCTTAATTGCTTCCATGCTTATCACTGCATGGGTATGGTCAGGAGTGGCAACAACCACTGCCTCAATATCTTTCTGCCTGTCCAGCATAACACGATAGTCCCTGTACCGTTTTACCCCGGGATAGCTGTTAAAAACACCCATCACCCTCTCGTTCCAGTCCACGTCACAAAGTGCTACCAAATTCTCTGTTCCTGCCATACTTTCGATCAGTCCTCTCCCCATGCCTCCTATGCCGACACCGGCAATATTAAGCTTATCGGATGGTGCAGTATGGCCCAGGCCGGCAATAGCGCATGATGGTACAATGGTTATACCGGTCAGCGCTGCTGAAGCAGTGCCAATGAATTTTCTGCGGCTGATTGATTTTGATTGTCTTGATTTCATATCATGCAGGTTTTAAGATAGTGAAAAACAAAAAGTCAAGATAGGAAATAAAACTTATAATGCAGGCATAATTTTTAATTAATATCATTCTCCGTCCGGGTCTGATTATTGAGGAATTCAATGGCCGCCTCAAGGATATCGTCCCTGCCTTCAGCCATCGATTCCTCTGACATATTTACCTGGATATGGGGCGGGATACCGGACTCAATATTTACACCCTGGGGACTGTAAAACCGGGAG
>SLOS01000160.1 GCA_007132365.1 Bacteroidales bacterium
AATGTAACTACCAATGCCATTTCAGCCCTGCAGGGTTCAATTCCCGGTGTACAGGTCATCAATTCAGGTGCCCCGGGTGCAGGCCCGGATATCAGGGTAAGGGGAATCGGCTCAATGCAGGGTGCGCAACCACTTTATGTGGTTGACGGCATGTTTTATGACGACATAAACTGGCTTAGTCCTAATGACATACATAACATTTCGGTGCTTAAGGACGCTTCTGCTGCATCAATTTACGGTGTCAGGGCTTCCGGCGGCGTTATCATGATAACTACTAAAAAGGGTACCCGCGGAGAAGGAATCATTATTGAATACGACGGGTATACAGGGGTAAACACCACAAGCAACATAATGGAAATGGCCAATACCGAGCAGTATTCCATGATGCTTATTGAAGCAGGTATTCCGGAGCGCCTGCAACCTTCCATCCAATTATGGGGAGGAAGGCCGTTCACGCATAACGGGCAGGAGTATACTATCCCGGCAACAGATACTGACTGGTACAATGAATTGCTGGGATCATACGGTGGAACGGGACTGATGACAAATCACTCCCTTTCTGTGAGGGGAGGTACCGACCGGACCACCTATCATGTCGGGGCAAGCTATACCGGCGAGGAAGGCATGTACCAGGAAGCCGATCACAGGTGGCAACGGATAAACCTCAGATCCAACCTGGACTTTATGCCTTATGATTTTCTTGATTTAGGCGCACAGATCAATATTAACCACAGTCAGACCCGTGATGCCGGTTCGGTGTGGAATTCAATGTATTACGCGGTACCGATCATACCATCCAGGCTTTCGCCCGAAGAAGATGATTTTACAGGAGTGGTGCAGGCAGGATTTCCGGTCGGACCGGTGAATAATCCTGTAGCACAGCTCTACTACACTCAGGGCAATTTCAATTTCAACAGGGGGCTCAATCTCGATTACAGCGTTTTTTCGAACATAAAATTTATGGGTAATGACAGGTTGGTTTTCAGAACCCAGTTCAGTCACCGGCTCGGATATGATAATAACCGGAATTTCTCTCCGTCATTTATTGTCGACGACAAGCTCAGGAATGAAACCTCAAGCATGAACAAGGGATTTGGTACTTCCAGCATAATTCACCTGGACAATACCCTTACCTACCGGAACAGCTTTGGAGGTCATAACCTGACTGCGATGGGTGGATTGTCGGTTCGTCAGGCAGCAGGAAGGAGCCTGGGTGGCTGGGGCGCCAATATTCCCGGCGAGCGCGAGCATTTCCTTTACTTTTTTAATGCCGAAGACCCGGACCGTCAAAATTTCACTATAAGCGACGGAGGATGGTCGGAAGTTGGTGCTTCCTATTTTGGCCGGGTAATGTATAATTTTCAGCATAAGTACCTTATAAATGCCACGATAAGGGCAGACGGTACTGATAAATACACACAAAGATGGGGTTATTTCCCTTCCTTTGGCGTAGGCTGGATAATATCCGAAGAAGACTTCATGGCAAATCAGACAATTTTTGATAACCTGAAATTAAGGGCCAGCTGGGGTCAGCTTGGAAATAACAATGTTCCCAGAGAGTCCGGATCAAGGGCGATTACCACTGGATTTGGCCAATCATATGTCTTTGGAGGCGACAGAATTGTACCGGGTTACCATGCCAGTGTATTCTTCAATACCCTGGTATGGGAAGTAACCGATGAGATCAATACAGGCATTGAGCTGATTACCCTCGATTACAGACTCAGTGCCGAAATTGAGTATTTCAGAAAGGTCACAAAAGAAGCTGCTATCTGGACCAGCAATCTTATGGGGGCCGGTGGACTAATACGGAACCAGGGCGAGATCCTCAATACGGGTATGGAATTTCTTGTGAACTGGCGCGACAGGGCCGGAGAACTGGGATATAATATCAATGCCAATCTGAGCACTTTAAGGAATGAAGTGCTGCATCTTGGCGGCGAGCCTTACATTATGGGAGGCGCTCCCGAGTTCCCCCACAGGTCAGAACCAGGATATGAATTGTATTCATGGTACGGTTACAGGGTTGAAGGGGTGTATCAGACCTGGGAAGAAGTAGAAGCACACCTGGATACCGATGTGCATACGGCTGTTGAACCGGGATTTTTAAGGTTTGAAGATGTAAACGGAGACGGGATAATTGACCAAAATGACAGACAGCACCTCGGTGCAAACATTCCACGGTTTACCTATGGAGGCCAGATAAGCCTGGACTACATGGGCTGGGATTTCAGCACCTCCGTATATGGCGTTTACGGCAACAAACTCCTTAACAGGCTCAGGGCGGAAAGAGGATGGCACCCGGACTTTAACTTTGACCGGGATCTTTATGAAAACAGGTGGAGGGGCGAAGGCACTTCAAATACCCACCCTTCAGCCGCGGGATTGATGCATGCATGGAATATGAACAACAATTCCGATTTCCTGATCGAAGACGGTTCGTTCTTCAGGATCCAGAACATTACACTTGGATATACCTTTGAAAATCCAATTCCGGGAGGTACCGCAGGATCTCGGATAAGGATCAGGCTAACTGCCCAGAATCCTTTTACAACATTTCAGTTTAACGGGTTTACCCCCGAGGTAACAGGCACAGGAACAGTCATGGGCGTGAATCCTATCCCAAGAAGCTTCACACTTGGCTTAAACGTAATCTATTAAAATATGATCATTATGAGAGCTAAAAATATATTAGCAATTACGGTAGTTTTTGCAATACTGCTTTTAAGCAGCTGTGATGATTTTCTCGATAATCCCATCGAGGGAAGGATTCCGCTCGAAGAGGTCGATTATACCGATGAAAGCCGCATGTACGAGCCGGTAGCCGGAGTTTATGCGACTGCCAGAAACAACAACCTGGGTCACTGGGCCAATCAATGTATGCTTTTTTTCAGGAGCGACTTTATATTCAAGGGAGGGCATGCCGGCGACCAGCCTGTGATGGAGGACATCCAGGACTTTAATTATGAGACTTTAAGGGATGCATGGTTCGTCAACAATCTCTGGACACAGCATTTCGGTTTGATAAGAGAT
>SLOS01000308.1 GCA_007132365.1 Bacteroidales bacterium
AAGAGGTATGGTTATAGAAGATAAGGGTCTGACAAAACCGGCGGACAGGCACAAGGTGTGGCACAATATCCTGGCCATGATAAAGCGATTCTCCAGTGATGAAATACCCGGAGTAAGGGTAAAAGCTGATTTTATGGGACTTTCCCAGGTCACGGAAACGGATGAAAATGGTTTTTTTTCATTTCATTTTAACATCAGGGAGAAATCCGGCACATTATCGTCAAAAGACTGGCATCCCGTCAGTTTTCATTTAATTGACGAAATAGTTGAAGATCAGCCTGAAGTGACTGCCAAAGGTGAAGTAATGATAGTTACTCCTGAAAAAAAAAGAATTATTGTTTCAGATATTGACGATACCATCTTAATATCACATTCAACCCAGACATTGAAGAAGTTAAGGCTTATGCTTTTTAAGAATGCCCTGACAAGAACGCCGTTTGAAGGTGTTACATCATTATACCGCGCACTGGAAAGAGGCAGGTACAAAAATGAACTCCATCCGTTTTTTTATGTATCCAGCAGCGAATGGAATCTTTATGACCTGCTGGAAAACTTTTTCGACCATAATAATATTCCCAAAGGTGTTTTCATGTTAAGAAAAATGGAAGTCAGTATCTACAAATTCTGGAAATCAGGCCGGGGGAACCACGAGCACAAATATGAAAAAATAAAATTCCTGCTTGAATTCTTTAAAGAGCAGAAATTTATCCTGATAGGTGACAGCGGTCAAAAGGATCCCCAGATATACACCCGGCTGGCAAACGAATTCCCCGGAAGGATAGAAACCATTTATATCAGGAAAATACGTTCAAAAGTCTTTTTCCAGAATATTGAACAGCTGAATTCGCACCTGGAAAAAGTTAAAACGTCATACCTGCAGGCTGATAATACCTTTGATGTTGCAAGGCATGCTCTCAGTATGGGATATGTGAATGAAGATCTGATTAACGAACTTGCACAGGTAAAAGATAAAAAAGAGGTTATAATATAAGAAACTGCAACTTATGAATACTTTTCAATCATTTCGTTCACGTCCGGGTCTCCCAGCTCTGAGGTCTTTAACCAATCCGCCAAAGCTCCATCTTTATCGCCAGTCATATATCTGGCAATTCCTTTAACAGGGTATCCCATCCTGACCTGATTTAAGTGCATTAATAATAGAATTCCTTAAAAAAATCTTTTTTCTTTTCCCATACCTGGATTTCACCCATTACACCAAACACATCCATATTCTTTACTTTGCTTTTCTTGCGAATATCCAGCAGGGGTTCATTTTCGGCAAGATATTTAGCAATCTGACTGTGAACTTTATTAAATGCATCATTCCCCCTGTTGTAGTAAAGGTGGTTGATATATTCACCTTCAAACTTTCTGGCAAATTTTTTTATAAAATCAAGGGTGGTGAAATCCGATTCGAGTTCTGAGATTATCTCGTTTCTAAGCAACTCAGTATTTTGTCCCAGAAATTGATGTATCGACATGATTTCCTGTGTTTTAATTAAATGAATACCTGAAAATTTGAGATGTGCCTTTAAGAGCCTAACCGAAATACTTTTCAATTATGCCATAAACATTACTGTCTCCCAACTCCGCAGCTTTCAGCCAATCCATCAATGCACCGTCTTTGTCGCCAATGTGATACTTTGCATACCCCCTGTAGATATGTGTACCCGGATAGAGTGAATATTTGTCAATTTCTCTGTCAAAAGCAGTTATTGCTCCTTTATAGTCGCCGGAATCAAACTTTTTAACTCCTTTGTGGTAAAATTCGAACGATTTTCTCATTATGTCCCCGGTTTACCATGATTTACTTTTTAACAAAGAAAATTCTGTACCAAAGATTATCATGATTGCCGATCATCCTGATATTAATTAAAATAAAATTCAGAGGGAATAAAACGGGAGCATGGAACTGTTGAAATATTTCACATTAGGGGGTGTGAATACACACCTTGAAATAGTAAAAAGATAAATACAAAAAAAAGCTTATGCGTCCAGATCGTAGAGTTTGATCTTATTATACAGGGTTTTTCTGTCAATATTGAGTAGTCTGGCAGCTTTTGATTTATTATTATTGGTTTTTACCAGGGCATTATGAATAATCTCTTTTTCGGTGATTAATGTTGCTGATTTTAAATCTGTAATATTATCATCAATGAGATCTGTAATGTCAGCCCCACTGTCCGCCTTAATTGTATTATATCTGATCTCTTCGGGAATAAGCTCAGGAGTTATGGTGTCAGACATCGATAATAAAACACTCCGGTTAATCACATTCTGGAGCTCCCGGATATTACCGTGCCAGTAATAATCTATCAGGAATTTCCTTGCAGAACTATCAATATGAGAAACATTTTTATTGAAAGCTTTATTTGCCTGTTTTATAAAAAACCATGCAAATTCCATGATATCTTCTTTACGGTGCCTCAATGCAGGCAGCTGGATTCTAAAACCGTTCAGGCGATGATATAGATCCTCCCTGAACTCACCGGCTCTTACCTTTTTAAATAAATTATCATTAACCGCCGTAATTAACCTGACATCAACCTTAATTGATTTATTGCCGCCTGTTTTGGTTATAACCCTCTCCTGCAAAGCACGCAGAATCTTCATCTGTATTTCATGGGGCAGATTTCCAACTTCATCCAAAAAAAGCGTTCCCCCCCTGGCTTCTTCGAAGTAGCCGGTTTTATCCTGTACTGCACCGGTAAAAGCTCCTTTGATATGTCCGAATAATACACTATTTGCAAGTTCCCTGGGTATAGCACCACAATCGACAGCAATAAAAGGCTTATGACTGCGCCTACTGGCATAGTGGATAGCTCTTGCAATATATTCCTTACCGGAACCTGTTTCACCTTCAATGATCACAGTAATATCTGTGGGAGCAACAACATTGACATACTTCATCACCTGCTGGATCTTCTGGCTGCTCCCCGTAATGAATTCCCTGGAAAAAGATTCTTTACCTGTTCTCCCTTTGCTTTGCCTTAAAGCCCTGGCAATGA
>SLOS01000261.1 GCA_007132365.1 Bacteroidales bacterium
GAAAAGGAGTCGCCGGAAGTGGGGTCAAAAACAAAACCTGATTCGCTGACGGCAATATTCTTTTTCAGTCTTATAATGTTTGTACTTAAATAATATAGTCAAATCCGTGTTCAAAAATAACCCAATTATAAATTACCGGAAATAAATTATGGAACAAATCACATAAACCCTGCCAGGATTGTTTTAAAGACGGAATAAAGTAAATTAAGGTTGGAATGGAAGGTTGGAATCTGAAATCAGAGAAGGCCGTTACTAACTGGAAGTAACAGCCTTCGCCCTTTAAACCTAACCTGCATTAAAACCTAAAACCCTCTTCTGAAACCTCTTGCTCCCCAGGGACACATGGCTCCGCGTCCTCCCCGGCCTCCGTAGGGTGCTGCCTGTCTCATGCCTGCCCGACCCGGCCCTCCACCAAAGCCGTCCTGCCTGAAACCGGGTCCGCCTCCTGGTGCAGCATCAAACCAGACCCTCTGGTCTTCGGTAAGCAAGCTGCGAATAGCCTGGTGATGTTCAGCCTGCTTCCTTTCCATCTGGTTGCGTATGCTTGCCCGTTCATCAATATTTGCATTTATGGCAGCCATATCGGCCCTGTCCCCTCTCATTAGCGCCCGGTACCGGGTCCTGTTAACATCTATCTGATCACGGTAAGCCTGCATCTCTCTCAGATGGGCAGTGCGCAGATCCATGATCTGTCTGCTTTGTTCTTCAGTAAGATTGGGTATATTGGGACATACCTGCTCCAAGCCGCCCCTCCTGTCCATTCCCCTGCCTCTCTGGGCAATAGCATCAATGCCTGTTGCCATCAGCAGGGTGAGGGCCAGTAATAATACTTTTTTAATTCCTCCTGGTTTCATTTTTATAAAGTTTAATTATCAATTTATTTAACAATGTGTTCCTGATTTAGGATTGAATAAACCGTTTTGCTTTAGTCTTTGTCCTTATGACTGCATCTGACAGGAAAGGTTTAAAGAGGAAATTAAAAAAAGGTAAATTTTTACAAGGAAATATATCAGCCTGCATTATAAAGTTTGCAACATGTACAGTAGAAAATCCGCAAAAATATGACTATCCAGTCACCAGCAAATGCTGGTGGCTTTTAACAGGTTCACAATTTTATCTGAATAAGGTCAGGGTATTTTACTGTTGCCTTTGTGTAAGCCGGTGGCCGGTTCCCTCACTTATAAGGTAGATCGATTTCTGCAGGGCTTCATCAATCTTACCGATAATAGGATAAAATCCCTCATTGTCGATTATATTGCGGGCTATGTATGCCTTGATCTGGGTATGAATAATTTCGCGCGACTTACCTATTTGATCGTCGTTTCTCCTGATACCCTCGCTTTCGGCAAATTCAATGAAACTGCCCAACAGGTTTTGCCTGTCGAGATATTGGTCAATTTCTGCGGCGTTATCAAACCCGGCCAGCGCAGACCTGTTATTATCGGAATAATTAAAGGCAAACCTGTAAACCAGTCCCCTACGCACAACCTGACTGTAATAGTCGGTCAGACCTGCTGTGTCACGGGGAATGAAAACATCGGGCATGATTCCCCCGCCGCCATAAACTATATTTCCTCCCGGAGTAACGTATTTCAGTGAATCATTAAACCTTATACTGTCCGCCTCATCCAGTTCGCCATTGAGAAAACGCCTGTCCAGGTCATGGTAATATTCATCCGGCCCGGCCTCATATGGTTTTTGTATGCTCCTTCCGGTTGGTGTATAATACCGTGCCACTGTGAGCCTCAGGGCAGATCCGTCTGAAAACATGGTAGGATGCTGCACCAGCCCCTTCCCAAAAGAACGGCGCCCGACAACCAGGCCCCTGTCATTATCCTGAATAGCGCCGGCAATGATCTCGCTGGCCGAGGCACTCCACTCATCTATCATTATAAGCAGTTCAGTATCCAGGTTTATACCCCTTGAGGTTGCAATAACATCGGATCTCGGGTTAGCCCTGCCTTCAGTATATACTATCAGTTTACCTTCATCCAGAAACTGATCGGCAATACTTGTTGCAGGATCCATATACCCGCCCCCGTTACCTCGCAGGTCCAGAATCAGCCTTTTCATACCCATGGCATTCAGTTTTTCTGCTGCTTCCATATATTCCCGGAAAGTTGTACGGGAAAACTGGCTTATCTTTATGTAACCGGTCTCATCGTCTATCATATATGAAACATCAACACTGTAGAGTGGTATACGATCGCGGGTAATTTCAAATTCCATTATACCCTGAATATGCTGCCTTTTAACACCAACCATCACTTTTGTTCCCCTGATGCCCCTGAGCCTGCTTACTATTTCCTGATCGGGCAGGCCAACCCCCGCCACGATGGTGTCATTAATAGTCACGATGCGATCACCCGGCATAATGCCGATTTTTTCGGAAGGTCCGCCTGAAATGGTCTGTATGACAACAACAGTGTCATTAAGCATATTAAACTGGATCCCTATACCTTCAAAATTCCCTTCAAGCGGTTCATTGATCCTTTGCAGGTCCTTAGCAGGTATATAGACTGAATGGGGGTCGAGGTTCTTTAGAAGAAGCGGGATCGTTTTTTCGACAAGTTTTTCCCTGGATACGGAGTCGACATACTCCATCTCTATGAAGTTTATTACCCCCGACAGTTTATCAGTTTTCGGATAGACAAACATGGATCTGCTGCCGCCGTGGTCTACAAGCTTAACACCGATAAGCATGCCAAGTATAAGAACAATGGTAAGGATAAGGGGTAAAAACGTGGAAGAAGGTTTTATTCTGAATCGCATAACTTGTCTTTTAATCAATCAATTTGTTAACATCAGCTACCGGGGGTATCAGTCATTTGGACCAGCTCGATACCTGCGCGGCGCAGCAGCTGGATACCCTCATCACTATGGTAAGGGTCAAAATAGACAACTCTTTTTATACCCGCCTGTATTATCAGCTTTGAACATTCCATACAGGGTGCCGCGGTAATGTATAACGTTGAATTTTCGCTGCTATTATTTGATTTTGC
>SLOS01000397.1 GCA_007132365.1 Bacteroidales bacterium
GTAATCTATTATTTTATGGATGAAGATACAGGACCGGAAAGATATATTGGTGTCACAATATGGGATCCTCCTGTTTATCATCAATAGTCATTTGGTATGATGATAATTGCAGCAGGAGTTTGACAGGCAAATGGCAGTATATGCAGCACAAGTTGATATTCCTGATCAAAACACAGGCAGAATATTGGATGCTTTAGAGCAAAATGAAGCGGATTTAGTTCAATACTGTGTCATTGTAATTCATAATGTAATCCTTCCAGCCATAATCAATGAATTCCCACGAAATATCCTGATCTTTAATATTTATCACAAGAAATCCGGGTGGTCCATGTCTGAAACCTTTCCATGAAGGGCGACCGGCAATTGCACCACCAGTAATAAAACGTGTATCAGATTCATGCAGGTAGATGTCTTCAACCCAATGCAAATGACCTTGTAATACAAGCTTAAGATTATGATTTTGAAAAACATCTAATATTTCGTTACTGTTAGAAACCCATAGCTCGTTACTAATTTCTGATTCCGGCCTGGGATAAATCTGTCGGAGAACAGATATGAGCGGAAGATGCAGAGCCACAACTATAGGTGTTTCATCTACTGTTTATCCCGACAGGGCACTAAAAGTTACGGGCATTATTAGGCCTGTCTTCAGCAGTTATTCCCAGCCGGGCCATTCGGATTTTAAACTCATCATCAGATTCACCCGGACTCGGCCATACATCGCCTGAAACATGCTGAGATTTCATTATACCTTCAATTCTTTGAGCTATTTCAGGATGTAAGGCAGCAATATCATTGTCCTGTGCAGGGTTGTTAATCAGGTTATACAGCTCCAGTTTGCCATCCCTGGTTTTAACTCCGTACCAGTCGCCTATCCTGACCGCCTGCTGTTGGTTGTATTCCCAGTAAAGGAAATCATGCTGTTGTTGTTTTTCATTCATCCCGAGCAACGTAGGCAAGATTGAGATTCCATCGATATTTTCGGGAGGAGAAAACCCGATAATATCTGCAACGGTTGGCAGGAAATCCCAGAATGCCCAGATATGGTCACTGACCTGACCCGGAGCAATATGTTTTGGCCAGCGGGCTACAGAAGGAACATGAAAGGCTCCGTTATATATCTCCCCTTTCTTCCCCCTGGTGGGAGACTGGCTTTCGAAAAATTCTATTGCAGGGAGCTCACCCGGTGGCGAAGGACCGGTAATATTACCGTTATCGGAAGTGAAAAATATCAGTGTGTTATCATCAATACCAAGCTCAACGAGAAGATCCAGCAACTTTCCGACCTCATCGTCAATTCGGGTTATCATAGCAGCCCACACCTTATGTAACAACGGCCACTCTTCATCTGTGTATATGCCCAGCTCAGGAACTACGAATGACCTGTGGGGAGGCGTATATGGCAGGTACAGGAAAAATGGCTTGTCCTTGTTATTCCGCACAAATTCAAGTGACTTTTCACAATATACGTCAAATGCATATTTTGCCTCTGCAGGGTCTTCGATGCCCAGGGGGTGACAGATCCCGTTTTCATCGTAAGGGTGGTCACCATGATATAGATTATAGTCGGTAAAATGGATCCCGTTTCCGGGGAAATAGACGCGTGTTTCATTATGATACAGGAATTCAGGATAATGAACATGTGCCTGTGCCTGGTTCAGGTAACCGAAGAATTCATCAAAACCCGTTCTTCGGGGTATCCCGTACTGGTCATGCAGTCCGAGTCCCCATTTTCCGAACATACCGGTTTTATAGCCCGCCTCCTGCAGCATCATGGCCACGGTATAGTCACCTTCCTGCAGTGATTCACGGTAACCGTTATGCATGTTTCCCCTTACACGTGCATGGCCGGTATGGAGTCCCTGCATCAGGGCTGAGCGGGAAGGTGCACAAACCGAACTGCCGGCATAGGCGTTTGTAAAACGTATTCCCTCCCCGGCAATACGGTCAATATTCGGAGTCTGTATCTTAGTCTGGCCGTAGCAGCCCAGATCACCATATCCCAGATCGTCAGCCATGATAAATATGATATTCGGTTTCTCTGTTATTTCTCTATGATCCTTTTGCTGGCTGCTGCAGCCTGTTCCGGCTGAAAAAATCATGCAACCTGAGAAAACTTTTACTGCAAATGTTGACTTGTTCATAAGCTAAATTTTAGGTCTGTATAATATTGTTTACATAAAGCCACAGGGGCGGACTCAAATGCCCTGTTCCTCCCGATTAAAAGTTCCCATAATTAGTGAGCCTTCTTGTAAACATGACATCATATTTTTTTAGTGTCAGTTGCGGCTTTCCATTTAGTATATTGACAACAGTATTTATATAAGGTCTTCTTTCAAAAAATATTTTGCAGACAATGCTCTAAATAATAGGATATATATATTTAATTTCAGCCGGGTTGCAATGATAATCAGAACTTACTGCTTATTCTGGCAGCAATTCTGCTTGTAAATTCATAAGGATCATTTTGGGCTTTTTCAATTACTGTCCTTATATTTTTTTGCATTTCAAAATCAAGATCTTCAATAAACAAAATGCTGTAAAAACCAACAATATGATTGGGATGATCCTGCTGTTAAATGGCAAAAGTGGGATAACAAAAATTTAAAATGGGATGATATGACAGGCTCTCCTGAAACAAATCCTGCACCTAATCAAAGTAATCTGGCATATATTAGAATATCAGCAGGGCATGATATTCGTGTGAAGGGTGCACTAAATTATAAAAATCGCCTAACACTGGTTATTTGTGGTAAATTGAGCCTAGGTTCTTTTGAATTTGTGCCGAATACTCCTGAGATTATTTCGATAACCATGAATTCAGCAGGTAGTTCTTTAAACTTGAATGCAACTTATGAGTCAGTTCATTCAGTTGCCAATCATGGTGACTTTGGGCCTATTGTTGGTTTCTCTATAATACCTCAAGGTGAAGATTATGATATTTTTCACCCAAATACTAGAATAAATGCTTTAATTAGCTCTGAAGTACAAGATGATAA
>SLOS01000379.1 GCA_007132365.1 Bacteroidales bacterium
TTAGCAGCATTTTTGGTCATTCTTTTATCCTTTTTGATTTCCTGGATAACCGGATTTTATTTAATCGTTATTGTTTTCTTTTCTATAGTTTTATCCATAATTGCACCATTTTTCGATACACCCACACTAAAAAAAGTGGAAAACTGACATATCATTCTTTGCTCTTTCTCTCTGAAAGACCTAAAAATGGAATATTGAAAATACACGGTGGAACCTTGTTCGATTATGTTTTCGTAATAGATAAAAAGATGAATGGAAAACAAAGAACGAATTTTATTATCCACCAATATCTGCAAGGTCTTTTAAAGTTGATTGAAGAAAATAAAAATAACAGTGACGGCAATCTTATAATTCGAGGTACAAGTTATATAATGAATGAAAAAACAGCTCAGCGAATTGGATTTAGAGTAATTGATACCGATATTATTCAAAAATTGATTTTGATATATAATTATTTCAATATCTTAATATCCTTTTCCATTGCAAAAGGTTACCTGTCATTTCCAAATTTAAAGGAGACTAAAACATTCGAAACAACACTGAGAGACCTTGTGCATCGAGAAAAATATATAATGG
The DNA here is from genome assembly GCA_007132365.1 of Bacteroidales bacterium. Lineage (GTDB taxonomy): Bacteria > Bacteroidota > Bacteroidia > Bacteroidales > PUMT01 > PXAP01. Next base: position 577 of record SLOS01000379.1, read on the forward strand.
ATTTGAATGAAAAATTAAAAAGTTCTATTACCAATAGTATATAAGCGTAATGCGATATAAGGTGCTGACATGAAGGTGAATACAGCAAACAACCTGGTCAGTAAACGGAAAGTGAAATACATTAAAATTCCGCACTAAGCTTATACCCGATTGTCAGCTTAATGATAAGTCCACTTTTGTTTGCATCCGACCGCCTACATACAACACAACAAAGAATGTTCTACTGTGTCTGGTGCCAAATAGTTACTTGATTATCCGGAATCCGACTGTGTTTTAATTCCATCGTTATAAAGCTAATGATAATAAGTAATATATGTAACAAGTACAATAATTCATGCCGGAGCAGAAATGATGATGATAATTCCTATGTTCAATGTGTCGACAAGGACAACTATAAGTTAAATAAGAGAAAATATGGCATATCTTACACTGATAAAGGACAATATCAATGGTGAGCACATTTGCTGTGCATTCTCCGGCAAGAAATGTGCTGAGAACTATGAGTTGAAGAAGCAATGGCTCACATCACAGTTTGATCATGGTTATGTTTTTCACCGTCTTGACGAACGAGCGAAGGTTTTTATTGAATTTGGACCCGCAGAGCAAGCCTGGGTTTATGTAACAGCACCCAATTACATGATGATCGGATGTTTCTGGGTTTCCGGGAAGTTCAAAGGTCATGGACATGGAAAGGCCTTGCTAACTGAAGTGATTGAGGCCGCAAAGAATCAGGGCAAGAGTGGCCTTGTAACCGTTGTCCTTATTCTGAATTTCACGTCAAGGAATCACTTGTTGAAACTGCCAGGAATCGTAACCTGCCACTTAAAGCGATCAAAATCGAAACTATGGAACAGGCCCGGATGTGTCCATCGCCCGCAACCATATTCAGCCTTTTCCTGGATGGCAGGTTTGTTACGACGGACATAAGCGTTTGTATGGATAACCGTTTTGATAAAATTGTCGGCAAGCATTAGGAACATCACAAATCATTGAAGCCGACCGTACCGTGTGCCATACACTTTGCAGAACGATAAAGCCCGCGCCACGCTGTGATATCTTAGTTTTACCACTATTCATCCGACTGCCTTTATGGTTCTCAGGGGTGCACCGATCGGGTTAAGATGAAATATGAAGGGCGACTCCAAGGCCAGGCAGGGATTGTTGGAGTGGCTTGAGACGATGGGTCTTCCAGGTCTGGAAATGTCACCAGAGCAGAGTGATCATTCCGTGTGGCATGTTGTAAAATTGTACTTATCTTTCTCTGATTACATTTTGCCATGATTGATTCTTACTGGAACAAAACCGACGAAGGTTGAAACATATTCTTAGCCAATTTTAAAATGATTGAAAAATGAAACTATTAATTGCTTTATTGTTTCCGGTATTTTTATCCTGCTCAATGGTTGCTGAAGATAAAAGGCCGGATGAATTTCCTGTAGTGTCTTGCAACAATTTAGAAGTCAGGAATTTCAATCTCAAAATATCTGATGCAATGAAAAATGGAGAAAAGTGGGTTTATCATCCTCTTCTTGTTATTCAAGAGTATCGTAAGGTTGCAGATACACGTTTCGTCAGTATTTTGTTGAATAATGACAGTGTGGAAAATCCTTTGAATTCAACAATTACGCTCGTTGAAGAAGGTTATCTCGATGATTCTGTCAGAGGGCAATGGTTCCGGTTTTATTTGGAGCGAGAAAGCTCAGAATCTGTCTGGAAAATTAGAGAGGTTCGTCAGGCATATCTATGTGGTAGAATGGCCTCGCCAAAAGAATTTTCGAAAGAGCGATGCCCATAAAAATTTGTTGACCAGATCAATGCAACGGATGGTTTCGAGCCACTGCTGATTTAAGTCGTTGGGTAGTAAATAGTGTCGGTTTTGGTCGGGAATATACAGAAATTACAGGAAGCAGATGAAAAAGGCTGAACATGGGCCGAGAAACACCGAATGTAATTGTTGAAAATAAATACCATATAGTTCACGAATTTAAAATGGTGAAGATGTGAATATATCCAATCTTTTATTTGATATTGATGAACGGTATTAATATAGATTTTGTCTGTTGAAACAATTATATTATAAATGCGTAATTAATTGCAAAGGTGTAGTGAATTACTCTACTACTTGAAATTTCCCGTTATTTCACAGAAATATTTAAATACCATTGCCAAGAAAAAAAAATAATAATCAGCATACAGATTTAGTGATTTGTAAAAGCCGATTTCACTCAGGGTAGTTCAATACCACTAGCTTTAGCTCCGAAGATTAATCAAAAAAGATTCTAACTATGGAATCATTGAATAGGGGTTCACAAAACTAATTTATGAGATTTCAAGTTAAAAAATTTGGCACAAATGATTTCACAAATCTCATTTTATCCTGATACCCTGTCAAGTATGCCGTTAGGGCTACCAGTAAAA
>SLOS01000323.1 GCA_007132365.1 Bacteroidales bacterium
AAACCTGAAAGATAACAAAGACGAGTATGCCACCCTGATAAGCAATGAAATGGGAAAGGTAATAAACGATTCAAGGAAAGAGGTGGACAAATCGGCTATGGCCCTTGAATATTTTGCCGAACATGGCGAAAGCTACCTGGCTGATAACCCGGTAGAAACCGGAGACGGAGAAGGGCGGGTGGTATATGAGCCACTGGGTGTGATCCTGGGTATAATGCCCTGGAACTATCCCTTCTGGCAGTTTTTCCGGTTTGCCGCCACAACACTGATGGCAGGCAATGCCATAATCCTCAAGCACTCATCGCAGGTGCCGGCCTGTTCAAAAAAAATAGAAGAGATATTTGAACGAACAAGCTTTCCGGGTGGCGTTTTCCAGAGCCTGGTCATATCATCATCAAAAATGAATAACATTATCAAAGATTCCCGTGTGCAGGGAGTCAGCCTGACCGGAGGGGCGGAGGCAGGTGCGGATGTTGCCCTGCATGCAGGTAAACACCTTAAAAAATCGGTCCTTGAACTCGGCGGTAATGACCCGTTCATAGTACTGGAAGATGCGGATGTCGAAAAAGCAGCAAAGGCCGGTGCAAAATCGAGAATGAAGAATTTCGGACAGGCCTGTAATGCAGCCAAACGTTTCATTGTTCATGAAAGCCTGGCAGATGAATTCCTGACCCTGCTTAAAACAGAGCTGGAAGGACAAAAATTCGGCCATCCCCTTGATGATACCAGCGATTATGCTTCATTGGCAAGCAGGGAGCAAAGAAAACTTCTGGAAAAACAGGTAAATCAATCTCTTGATATGGGTGCTGAATTATACTGGAAGGGAAACCGGGCCCCTGAAACAGATGCATTTTTCAATCCAATGATCCTCACCGGTATCAAACCGAATATGCCGGCATACAATGAAGAGTTGTTCGGTCCGGTGGCATCGGTGTTAGTGGCCAGTGACGGACTGGAAGCTACACGCCTGGCAAATGACAGCGATTACGGACTGGGGGCGTCCATATGGACCGGGGACATTGAACGCGGCTGGAAATTTGCACGGGAAATCCAGGCAGGGATCATTTATATCAATGGCCCTGTGCGTTCAAGGCCTGAACTGCCTTTCGGCGGAATAAAAAAATCGGGGCTGGGTCGTGAAATGGCCGGTGAAGGCAGCAGGGAGTTCACCAACAAGAAATCGCTTTGGTATACGGTAAAATAGATCCTTCACAGATGACAATCTAAATTTTCAGATATTCAATTTAGAGCGTACCTGCCGGTTCAGGAGAGTTTTACAAAAGGCGCGAAGCGGGTCAGTACAAATATTTGTGCAGCAGATCGTACAATTCATCATCGCTGACGGGCTTTATCAGATAATCATCGAACCCAGCCAACTTGAATTTCCTGATCTCATCGAGCATGGCATAGGCCGTTTGAGCAATAACAATTGTTTCCGGAACACAGTACCTTATTTCTTTCAAGACCTGGTAACCATCCAGCTCCGGCAACCGGATATCCAGCAAAACGAGATCGGCACCGTGTTGCTGAAACATTTTCAGGGTTTCCCTGCCATCAGTGGCGGTAATCAATTCGGCACCTGTTTTTTCCAGCAGGTAAACCATCATTTCCCTGCTGTACAGGTCATCTTCACTTAAAAGTAGTTTCTTCCCCCCAAGCCGGGGAATCTCCGTATATGATATACTCCTTTTTTCCGGCTTCAGGATTGATTCAGGGTCAACCTCATCAAAGGGAATGGTAAAATAAAAGGTTGATCCGGAACCTACCTCCGATTCCAGCCATATTTCTCCCCCCATAAGTGCTGCTAAACCTTTTGATATGGCAAGTCCCAGTCCCGTCCCGGAAACAACCTTTTTTGAAGAATTGGTTCCGTGCTGGAACCTGTCAAAAATGATTTTCTGGTCCTCTTTGCAAATACCTGTTCCCGTATCTTTCACGAAAAACATCACTTTATCCTTACTGGCGTCTGTTTTATAGCCAAATTCAATATACCCTTCATCAGTATGTTTAAATGCATTGCTCAGCAGATTGGTAATTATCTGCTGCAGTCGAAACTCATCGGCATATATTACCGGTTGATCCTTAACATTTCCCGGCAGCAGCAACCGGAACTCCAAAAGCTGCCCCTCCTTGTTGGCAGTAAATGGTTCGAACTGGGCTTTGATGCTATCCATCAAATCATTTAAAAAAACAACCGACTTTTGGATCTTCATTTCTTCAGCCTCCAGTCTGGAGAGATCAACGATGCTGTCGATCAGGTGAAGTAAATTTTTACCCGACTGGGAAATTATTTCAATATGTTTTTTATGCTCGTCATCTGTGACCGAATTCGCAAGTATTTTAGTATATCCTATTATCGAATTTAGCGGTGTACGTATTTCATGACTCATATTTGCAATGAATGCCGATTTCAGATGATCGCTTTTTTCTGCTTCCTTTTTTGCAGTCAAAAGCTCCTTATTGGCTTTTGCCAGTTTATTGTTGATGGCAACATACTCCCTGTTCAACAGGGCATAATCAAAGTTTTTTTCTTTTAATAGCTTAACGGCCTTATCTGTTTCTTCCTTGGCTTCCTTAAATTTTAGTGTAAGTTTTTCCAGGACTCTCTGATTATGACTGAGTTGTTTAATATATAATTTTTCCCTTTCATCGGTTACCGTCATCAAAAAAGCATCCAGCGTTGAAGTTGTTATTGTATGAAGGGAAATAATTGCCGGAATGTGTTTACCTGATCCGGGCCGTAATTTAATTGATTCTCTGACCGGATTTCTGAGGGCATCTGCGGACAACTTACGAAACCTTTCAACTAATTTAGCATTGATAAAATTTGTGATGGGTTTGGAGACAATCTCTTCAACCGGGTATTTTACCATAAGGGCAAAGGCTTTATTACAGAAAAGCACTGAACCGCCGGGATTAAATATTACAGCCCCTTCATTCATCTCCTCGATCATCCTCCGGTAGGTAATATTGGCATCATCGAGCACATA
>SLOS01000003.1 GCA_007132365.1 Bacteroidales bacterium
TACAAGGCCGCAGAACTGGGATATATTGATGAGGTAATTTACCCCAGGGAAACCAGGAAAAAGCTTATTGCCGGACTGGAAATGAGTCAGAATAAAAGTGTTACGGGTTCTTCAAGAAAGCATGGGAATATTCCACTTTAATTAGCTTTTAAGCCCTGTCCCAGTTCAGCAATATCGGGATGGAAATGAGAAGGGTGGTCAATGTGATAGAACAGGTCATGCTCCGGCCACTGCCTTACCTTGCTCAGGCCAGTCCGCATTTCACGGATTATTTCGCCTGAAAGTGAAGATCCTCTATAAGTGCTTGAATTAAACAAAACTGCATAACTAAGACCATTATTCTGCCGCATTACAAATGCTGTGGTTCCTGCAAATGAGCCAGTCCGCCACCAGTTTCCCCGCCTGTCAGCTCCGGCCCACCCTATTGTGTGGCCCCCTGAAGGACCTGCATTTGTCATTAGTTCAATACTCCCGGGTGAAAGGATATCGGGTACTCCAGGTTTACCGTCAATCGCAGTAATCAGTTTTAAAAGTTCCGCAGATGAAGCTACCCAGCCCCCGGCAGCTCCCAGTGTGCGGATATCATTCCCCCCGTATGATTTTAAAACTGTCTCCTCATTATCATAAATAGATTTCACCCTGATTGCATTATACTGTTCATAGTATTTCACTTCGTTTTTAAAACTGTCCTCTTCAAGGTTGGCTCCTATACGCATATCATGAATACCAAGAGGGTAAAGTATTGTCTGCCGGACATAATCCTCGTACCCTATTCCGGTCACATTACTAATTACTTCACCCAGAATTGCATATCCAAGATTGGAATAACTTCTGCGGGAACCGGGATTGAAATGCAGCCTTTTACCCATGGCAAACTGAATAATATCAGAAACCTGAACCGGTAAATCAGCCTCCATTTCCCTGGCTATCAGATGAGGCATAAACATATGGTCACCAAAACGTCTGTTCCAGCCGCCAGAATGATCAAGAAGATGACGGACGGTAATATTTTCATACCTGCGATCAGTATAATGTAAATAGGCAGAATCATTAAGGAGTCCGTCAGGCCCGAAAACCCTGTCATCAAGGCTGATCATATTCAGTTCTGTCATCTTCATTACAGTAGTTGCAGTGATCAGCTTGGAAATACTTGCAACCCTGAAAAGATGCCAGGGTTCCACAGGTACCTGAGACCCGGCATCTGCATAACCAATTCCCCGGGCATAAACCAGACGGCCATCCCTTGCTACAGCAACAGAGGCTCCTTTTATGTCATATCTGGCCAGGATAGATTCTATTCCGGACTGCAGGTGATGGAAATCATAAAGACCGGACAATTCATTTGTAATGCGGTATGCAAAAGGCGGGTTTTGTTCAGACCGTAATACTTTGTTCATTTCACTGTTGCCGGATGATATCATGGCAACATCAATAAAATAAAAAACTGTCAGAAAAAACACCTTTAAAATCAGGCCTAAAGTGAAAAACTTCCTCATATGCACAAATATCTGCTTTTTTAAATTATAAGTTTATACGGGCAAGAAATAAAAAAGTCGATATTTTTTTAAATAATTATAAAAATATTTGTTAACAATCGTATAATCGGAATTATAAATACCAGAATAAGAACTACATAAACCCTGACCTCTATTGATCACCTGATTTACGATTCAGACCCCGGATAAAAAAACCGCCTTGTTTTAATGCAAGGCGGTTTTTTCAGAGTATATTTCAGAGTATATTTTTCAATTGGCAACTTTTATTGTACAACCTATCGCACGGGTAAAATCGGGATCCGGTTTCTGTCCTGCCAGTAATGCATCAATTGCATTTGCAAGGAAGGGGTCTTCTACAGCAGATGCATCCCTGTAATTATCATCAATTGCTCCGATATAGGCCACAACCAGATCGCTTCCAACCCTGTTGAGAAGATAGATATGTGGTGTTCTGGTAGCACCGTAGACCGGATATACTTTTTGGCCATCATCAAAAAGATAGGGAAACGTAAAACCTTTTTCCCTGGCCCTCACCTGCATCAGTTCGTATGAATCCCTGGGTTCGGCAGCCGGGTCATTCGGATTAATTGCTATTACAGGAAATCCTTTGGGCCTGTACTCGCTGTCCAGTTCAATTATCCGGTCCTCATAAGCAACAGCGTAAGGGCAGTGATTACAGGTAAAAATAATTACAAATCCTTTCGCTTCCGGATAATCACTCATACTGACATAATTTCCGTCAACATTTTTCAACCGGAAATCAGTTGCCTTGTCGCCGACTTTGTATCCTTGTGCAGATACCATACTTATTGCTGTTACAGCAAAAGCAAATATAAATATCAGTTTTTTCATAATAAATAATTTTTGTTGTTTAAATTATGATTAATATTAGTTAAGTTTGGAATTGACAATACTCTCAAGTTCATCATATGTAAAGGCCCTTTCATAAAACGACCTTTTATCTTTGGTGAAAAAGACCGTTGCTGGTATGGCACCGCTCCAGGATTCATCAACCTCAGGTATCCACCTGTTGCTTCTTGGATCATCCAGCAATACTATCTCAGATTTAAGATTATGCTGTTCTATAAATGGTATTACACGGGAATTCATGTGCCTGGGATTATCAAGACTGACCAGAAGCACCTTCACTTTCCTGTCCCTGTAAACCTCGTTTAATTTTTCAAATTCAGGCAGTTCCTTTACGCAGGGAACACACCAGGTAGCCCAGAAATTTACAATATAAACCGTATCACTGCTCGTTGATAATCTTGGCTTAAGCTGATCAAAACTAACCGCCGGGGGCTGAGCATAATTCAGCATGAACATAAATGTTAAAATGAAAACGAACACAAATCTTTTCATCCGAATAAAACAGGTTAATCAAGTTAATAATCAATTAGTTATATTTTACAGGTAATTCATATTTAGTATTTCAAACGGATGGATCCCCCTGTTTTATTCATCTCTTTTTGTGAGA
>SLOS01000247.1 GCA_007132365.1 Bacteroidales bacterium
GCTTTATTCCCGGAGACACTTTTATTCAACTCTTTAAACAAAACAGAGAATTCTCCATGGATCTCATGCAGCTGGCCTGCAAGGAGCTTGGCGAAGCAAATGCATATATTACCGATATTGCCCAGAAAACTGTAAGGGAAAGACTTGCAGAAGTACTTATTCTTCTCAAAGATAATTTCAATCTTGATAACGAACAGTTTCTTCAGATAACCCTTACCCGTGAAGAACTTGCAAATATTGTCGGCACAGCCACCGAATCGGTAATCCGTCTATTATCGGAATTCAAATCAGACAGATTAATCGAGCTGCATGGAAGGAGAATAAAGCTTCTTGATATACAGGGCCTTAAAAAGGCAGGAAATATCTTCTAAATAAGATCCCGCAATTTTTTGCTACAATAATTTCTTATTAACTGCAACATGAACAAATAATCCAGCCAGTATAAGTACACCACTAATCAATAACATGTTGTTATTGGTGGTATTCCGAAATAATGCAAATACAAGCAAGGCAATAGCGATAATAAATATCAGTAACCCTAAATTCTGAATTATCTGTTTCATCTGTATAGGTATAATTAGTAATTTGTTTTACAATTTATTATTCAGGATATTCAGTTATTCAAACCCGTGGAACGCCCATGTTTTATTGACCTTCGGTCGAACTCACATGCAGAATGTTGCTTATTTAGCAATACTTTCCAGATGTGACTTTCATGTCTTTTTGAGTTATACGGTAACATGGGGATTCATAATTAGTAATTAAATTAATTGAGGCCAAAATTAAATAATAATTTTTAAAAAGCTTTACCTGAGGCTTGATTATTTCATTTAAAATAGAAGGTTCTGGCCTTCCCTCATATCCCTTCCAAGGTGTTTATAACCCAGCCGGGTTATCTCTCTTCCCCTGGGTGTTCTTTTTATGTATCCCTCTTTTATGAGGAAAGGCTCATATACCTCTTCAATAGTTCCTGCATCCTCCCCTATGGAAGTAGCAATTGTTGATATGCCTACTGGACCTCCGTTGAACTTTTCTATAATTGTAAGCAATATTCTGTTATCCATTTCATCCAGGCCATTCTTGTCTATATTCAATGCTTCCAGTGAATATTTTGCTATTTTCATGTCAATTCCACCGTGCCCCTTGACCTGGGCAAAATCCCTTACCCTTCTTAATAAAGCATTTGCAATTCTTGGAGTCCCGCGGCTCCTTCCTGCAATTTCAACGGATGCTTCTTCTGTTATTGTTATATCAAGGATGTTTGCAGATCTTTTAATTATATGATCCAGCACAACCGAATCATAATATTCCAGATGCGAATTTATTCCAAACCTGGATCTCAGGGGACTTGTAAGGAGACCTGATCTTGTTGTGGCGCCTATTAAAGTAAAAGGATTTAATTTCAACTGCACAGATCTCGCTCCCGGGCCTTTATCTATCATTATATCAATCTTATAATCCTCCATTGCAGAATACAGATACTCCTCAACAACAGAGCTTAATCTGTGTATTTCGTCAATGAAAAGGACATCCATTTCATCAAGACCCGTAAGCAGCCCGGCAAGGTCACCAGGTTTATCAAGTACAGGTCCGGACGTAATTTTAATATTGACTCCCATTTCATATGCAATAATATTTGCCAGCGTTGTTTTCCCCAGTCCCGGCGGCCCGTGGAGTAAAACATGATCAAGCGCTTCCTCACGCATCCTGGCAGCTTTTACAAAAACCTTAAGATTTTCCACTGTTTTAAACTGCCCCCTGAAATCATCAAACAATACCGGCCTCAGTTTCTGCTCTACTTCCCTATCCTGGTTGTCAACAGGTTCATTTCTTATGTCAAATTCATTTTCCATATACTCTGCAAATCTAATCTATTTTTACTGTATGTTTGAATTTAACAACCCACCTTATTTATTAACAGAATATATACTTATATTTTAAATTTATATTTTATTAATGATACTATATATATCATGTTAGTAGTGTTAGCAAGTTTTCTATAATAAAAAGCTGACAGGATATTAAATTTAATTTAAAACATATTTAACTGAAGTCTTTATATATATAATTGTTATTTAAGTAATTAGTTGTTAATATTAACAAATTTAATAAATGTGAAAAAGATGAGTGTTAATTTAATTTACATATTTGAATGTTTAAAATAAGTTGATTTTTTACCTGTTATTAATTACAAAAATATTTTTATAACTTGAATTTTTTTTTATACAGAATAATATTTTAACGTCAGTTTTAATTTCATAAATTTTTTTAAGCTGATTTATTAATAGTATATGTTAATTTTGTCAGCAGTGGCTATTTTATAAATATTGGAAACAAAATTAAAATAATGCATAAAAACGTTAAGATTGCTATAGGTTCCGACCATGCGGGTTTTCATATTAAAAAGTCTGTTATAGAATATTTCAATAATAAAGAGGGATACGAAATAAAAGATTTTGGAACTTACTCTGACAAAATATCTGATTATCCTGATTACGCTCATGCCGTTGCAGATGAAGTTGAAAAAGGAAATCACAAATTCGGTATTGTTATTTGCGGTAGTGGAAACGGTGTGAATATGACAGCTAATAAGCATCAGGGAATAAGATCAGCTCTATGCTGGAACAGAGAGGTAGCCGGTATTGTCAGAAAACATAATGATGCAAACATATGCGCCCTTCCCGGGCGGTTTGTTAGCGGGACTGAGGCAATTGAAATTGTAGAAGAATTTATGAATACAGGTTTTGAAGGAGGGCGACATCTGATCAGGGTTAATAAAATCAATCCGCTGGTAAACCGTTAGACCTGCAAGCTTATCAAAATACCCTGAAGTACAAAAAGCAAGAATCAAATCATTCTGCTATAAACAAAGAGATTTCTTTATAATTAAAGAGAATGGCAGGTATTTACATTCATGTTCCATGGTGCAGGAAAGTTTGCATCTATTGTGATTTTCATTTTTCTGTTTCCATGAGGAATAAATCCAGGCTGATTGAATGCATGCTGGATGAAATCGAATTACAAAGGGGCTATTTAAATGGAGCAACAATAAATTCTGTGTATTTTGGGGGAGGCACACCGTCAGTCCTTAATCCGGATGAACTGCACGCTATTCTGGTTAAAATCTGCTCCCGGTTCAATTTATCCGCTAATGCTGAAATATCACTGGAAGCAAATCCCGATGATCTTTCGCTTCCATACCTCAGAGATCTGTATGATCTTGGCATCAACAGGCTCAGCATTGGAGTTCAGTCCTTTTTTGATAATGACCTGACCTGGATGAACAGAAGGCATAACAGGGATCAGTCGGTTAATTCTGTTGAAATAAGCAAAAAAGCCGGATTTAAAAATATAAGCATAGATCTGATATATGGCATACCAGGCATGAAACCGGGAAAATGGAAAGAAAACCTTGAAATTGCCTTTAATAATAAAATTAACCACTTATCTGCCTATCATCTCACACTTGAAAAAAAAACCGTTTATTTTCACAAGGTTTCTAAAGGCCTGATGGAGGTGCCGGATGAAACAGCAGGTCTGCAGCAGTATGAAATTCTTATGGATATTGCGGAAAGAGAAGGTTTTATGCATTATGAAATTTCAAACTTCTGTTTACCTGGCTGGTTTTCTGTGCATAACACATCATACTGGCTGCAAAAACATTATCTTGGAATCGGGCCGTCTGCAAATTCTTTCAATGGCCGTTCAAGACAATGGAATATAAGGAACAACAGCCTGTATATAAAAAAAATAGAGGAGGGGATAATACCCTGCGAGTCTGAAGATCTGGATCTGATTAAAAGTTACAACGAGTATGTCCTTACATCGCTCAGGACAATGTGGGGTACTGATTTGAAGGTGATCAAAAATAATTTTGGCGACGAGCTATCGGATCACTTCAACAGAGAGTCGCGGACATTTCTGGAACAGGGAAAACTTGAGCAATTGGGCAGCAGGGTGGTGCTGGGGCGGACCGGAAAATTTTTTGCCGACGGAATTATTTCGCAGCTTTTTTGGACAGGCAATGGATTTTAGAGAGTTTTTTTACCAGTTGGTAACGCAAAAAGGAGGCCGCAAGTGTGTGCCTGTCCACATCAACTAGTAAATCATATCATTGCGGATCAGAGTCACAAGGCTGGCAATTTCAGCTATCTTATTTTGCGTATATACAAATGTTGGCCGGGCCGATCCTATTGTCTTGTTTGTAGTGTCAATTATCAGGTCATCCTGTTCAAACAGGATGTCCACGGAATCAAAATACAGTTTTAACTGCTTGAGCATCAAGACATATTTTGCAATGAATTCATCATTCTGGTAATTGGAAAGCAGGGCAATAAGACGGTCGAGCGAGTATTTCTGTGTCAGTATCTGTTCTTCCAGGGTCCTGTCAGGATTATCAATGTCGTAAAAGCTGCAGGCAATGTATAAAGCCTCAATCCATCCCCCGGCGAGTATAAGAGATGCGGCGCCGGCACGGTCACTTTCCTTTAGCTGCCTGTCGGCAGAGATATAAATATCACTGGCTATATCAAACAGCGAATCAGGATGATAAACTGATCTATCCCTGGTTTCTTCTGCCCGGGTCAAAATACTTTCGCCGATACCCAGCCTGTCTGCAAGCCTGTAAATAGCAGACATATAGTTTATCGCCTCCTGGGTTTGGCCGAATAAATGGCAGTAACTCATATCAGCTCCGTATATCCCCAGATTGACAGCATTTTTGTTGCTTGAACCGTATCTGAACTGATTTTCCAAAGGATTCAGTATGGCCGGGTCAAACACCAGGTCGATCTGATTGAAGAGCCTGTGAGCTTCCATTGGAGAATACAGATCGTAGAATATTTCCCTGACCTCCAGAATCTCGGCATACTCCTGCTCAAAATGATAGTCCTCTCCTGAAAAAGCTGTCTCTTCCTGTGGTTGTCGGCAGGAAACGGAAATTATCAAAAACAATATAAGCAGGAAACAGGGAGACTGTAGCCGGATAACTACCGGTTTATTATTGCATATGGTTATTCTGAATAGCATACTGATATCTCTGAGCAGTTATTTTACGGAGATAAAAATACAAAAATAAAATAACCCATCGTACCGGGCATCATAAAAAAGGCAGGTGAATCAGAAAACGATTCTGTTTCCCAGTTGCTTTGCAAGTTTTATATTTGTATTTTTCAATATCATATACCTTTGCTGAAGCAATACAGAATCATCATTTCCGGCCTCCCTGAGCTTTTCCTCTGTCTCTTTGAGCTCCTGTCTTACAAGAAAGCTTTTATAAGCCAGAATTGTTCCAGGAACAAGTTCTTTCAGCTTCTCTTCTTCAGTTTCAACATAGGCTTCCTTTCTCTTCCATATTCTGCTTATATCGTATGATGAGCTTAACATATCAGCAGCTATATGGCTTATAAGTGTGTCTGAATGGTTGGAATAGTTCTTTTCCGTAGGAACGATGTTTCGCGCAATAAGATGTTTGCATTCATTGATGATCGAATTGTAAACAGGATTGGAAAGTGCAAGTTCATCCCTTTCAAGCTCATTAATGATGAAATCGGATACCGTTACGGCATCTTCCCCGGTTTTCCCGTTAAAAGAAAACAACTCTTTTGCCCCGTGATTGATCAAAAGCCTGATTATTTCTCTTTCATGTATCTCTCGTTCATTCAGGGGATTAACTGCCGGTGAGGGCTGGGAGGAGGCTTTTTGAGATTTGAATCCACTGTCATTGAACCTGTAATTCAGCTTTTTTTCGGCACTCTTCCGCCTGATCTCATCCGATTCCCTGTACAGTACTTTTTCTTCAATCTGCAGTATAACCGCACACTCTTTAATGTACACCATGCGGGTTATACGATCGGGAATTTTGGCAACTGACCTGACAATGTCGCTTATCATCATCGATTTTTTTACCGGATCACTTTTTGCCTCTTCACTTAAAAGCCGGGTTTTAAATAACACAAAATCAAGCTCATTTGTATTGATGTATTCAATTAGTTGCTCTGAATTTGTTTTTTTTGCGAATGAGTCAGGATCTTCGCCTTGAGGGAAGGTAAGTATTTTAACGTTCATACCCTCTTCAAGAATAAGGTCAATGCCCCTGAGAGATGCTTTCAATCCCGCCTCATCGCCGTCAAATAATACAGTTATGTTTTTTGTAAACCTTTTTATGAGCCTTATCTGGTCTCCTGTAAGTGCTGTGCCTGAAGAAGCAACGACATTTTCAATGCCCGCCTGGTGCAGGGACAGGACATCGGTATAACCTTCTACAAGATAACATTTATCATTCCGGACAACAGAGTGCCTTGCGAAAAAAAGCCCGTACAGTAACCTGCTTTTATGATAGATTTCTGATTCTGGCGAATTAAGGTATTTGGCCGTGTTCTTGTCCTGCTTCAGCGTTCTGGCTCCGAAAGCGAGTACTTTCCCCGAAAGGGAGTGAATAGGAAAGATTATCCTTCCGTTGAACCTGTCAAATAAACTGTCTCCCTTTCGTATTGTAAGTCCCGTTTTTTCAAGATATTCAGTCTTGTATCCGTTTTTGACAGCCTCTTTTGTCAATGCATCCCATCCGGCGGGCGAGTAGCCGACCTGGAATTTGTCGATTACCGGCCTGCGAAACCCCCTTTCTTTCATATATGCCATACCAACGGCCAGGCCCTCGTCGCTGTTGTTGAGGTTGCTGGTGTAAAATTTCTGGGCAAAACCGGTTACAAGGAGCATGCTTTCCCGCTCGTCCTGCTTCTCTTTATCCTCATCGGAGGTTTCTTTCTCAATTATTTCAATTCCGTATTTCCGGGCGAGATATTTCAGGGCCTCTTTCCAGGAAATATGCTCATGCTCCATTACAAAATTTACGGCGTTGCCCCCCTTGCCGCAGCCAAAACATTTAAAGATCCCTTTTGAAGGAGAAACCGTGAAAGATGGTGTTTTTTCATTATGGAAGGGGCATAGCCCGATATAATTAACACCACGTTTTTTCAGGGTGATGAAATCCTGAACCACATCTGTGATCTCAGCCGTATCAATTATTCTTTCAATGGTTGAAGGATCTATCATTTAATTGTATATGATTATGTTAATTCCTGACCAGGGAAGTTAGGTTACGGGTACTAAGTTAACTAATATATATGTAAAATATGCATCTCTTAATATGCTTGTTATCAAAACCGGTCGCTGCCTGATAATGATTTGCAATGCCAACCTGGTGCTGCTAATTTGCAGTGTTGTGTTTTACCGGACCAGGACCGGTAACAACCGCGGATTGCTTTTTTACCGTTAACTTGTTATATTTAGGAATTTCTTAATCTTCATAAAGGATGCAAAAACTTGTAGTATTGTCAGGGGCGGGTATAAGTGCAGAAAGCGGTATCAAAACCTTTCGTGATATGGGGGGGCTCTGGGAGGAGTATGATATCATGGAAGTAGCAAGCCCCCAGGGATGGGCAAGCAATCCTGAACTGGTTCAGAAATTTTATAACGACCGGCGAAAGCAACTTCTTGAGTGCCGGCCTAACCGGGCGCACATAGGACTTGTAGAGCTTGAAAAGTATTTTGATGTGGAGATCATCACCCAGAATGTTGATGATCTGCATGAGAGGGCAGGCAGCAAAAAGATACTGCATCTTCACGGAGAGCTCAGAAAGGCCCAGAGCACAAAATATCCTGAACTTGTATATGATATTGAAGGCTGGGAAATTAAGGATGATGACCGGTGTGAAAAAGGATGTCCGCTAAGACCGCATGTTGTCTGGTTTGGCGAACCTGTACCTGCCATGGAGTCTGCAATTGAGATAACCTCCCGGGCTGACATTATGGTCGTAATCGGTACCTCGCTTAACGTGTATCCCGCTGCAAGCCTTATCGACTTTGCTCCTGCGGGTATCCCGGTGTATCTTATTGATCCGAATGAGGTTATCTATTCAGGCACGTCCCGTTTAAAAGTGATAAAGGAGAAGGCGGGTAGAGGAGTGGAGGTGCTTTTTGAAAAGCTTACCGGGGAAAAACCAGCTTATTGATTAAACCACCGGGAGCCCTGTCTCCTGGAAAATTGAATGTAACAAGATGGGAAAAGTTAAATTTATCCTTGTTTTTTGGGGACTCCTGTTCAGTTTTACCCTGTCCTCCCAGGTCTTTAATGCCGGCATTTCAGGGGGATTGAATATTTCACAAATTGATGGTGATGGATTTTCGGGTTATAATAAACCAGGAGGGACGCTCGGACTGTTTGTAAATACTCTTTTCAGGGATTCATGGGCATGGCAAATGGAAATTAATTACTCTTCAAAAGGAGCCCAGAGAAAAGTTACACTTGAAAATCCGCAATACTACAAGTTTGATCTCAGGTATATAGAGATTCCATTATTTGGCAGGTATTTTATCAGCCGGGAGGTTATCATTGAAGCAGGTTTGTCGGCCGGTTATCTTTTCCATTCAAAGGAAGAGGGTCTGCCAGGGGTGGAGATACCCTATACCGAACCATTTAGAAAAACGGAATTTGCCGCTCATGGCGGTACAGGCTATCTTTTGACCGATAATATTTCTTTTCATGCACGTATGTCCTATTCGGTTTTACCGGTAAGAGACCATGCAGGAGGCGGCAGGTACAGGTGGAACCGGGGAATGAACAATAATGTGTTATCCTTTTTCATGCAGTATCAGTTCTGACAAACGGCTGAAATAACCCGGCCCCGGCAGCGGTTGAGACCCTGTTCTGAACGCACTTCCATACCTGCAGTTATTATCAGGCATAGGCTATTGTCAGTATGCTCAGGGAAACGCCATTGGTGTCCATAAGCAGCGATGCACAGCATTCGAGCGTGGCACCGGTTGTAACCACATCATCTACAAGCAGGATGTGTTTATTTTCAATTCTTTCCGGATATCGGACACTGAAACTGCTTTCCACGTTTTCCCAGCGTTCGATACGGGATTTGTTTGTCTGGGTTTCACCACCGTCAGAACGTATCAGGATATCATTACAGACCTGTTTGCGAAGGCTGCAAGCGAGGCCGCGGGCAAACCATTCACTTTGATTGAATCCTCTTTTTCTTAACCTGTCCCGGTGAAGAGGAACAGGTATGATCATGTCAGTGCCGGTAAACCGGTCGCAAAGAGAAAGCTCTTTGCCATATATTGATCCTATCAGGAAGGCAAGTTCTTTTCTGCCCCCGTATTTTATCTGATGAATGATTTTTCTGCATTTGCTGCCGCTTTCAAAATAATAGCAGGCTGCCGCTGCCTCTATTCTGGCCCTTCCCCAGAACAGACGGGCCATGCTGTTATCCTTATCAAGGTGAAAATTTGTTTTAGGCAGATTATAGATGCAGCTTGTACAGATATGTTTTTCCTGTTTTACAAGGGCTGATCTGCATGCTGCACAGAGCGGGGGATATAGAAGGTTAAAAAAATCCTGAAGTATTCCGCCCAACATATTGTTATTGATATGCAAGAGGTTTTTACATAAAGTTACAAAACCTGGTTGTAAATATCAATAGCCTTTGCAGTTCAGAACCTCGTATTTACCACATTGGTAAATTGCGATCCAAAGCTGTAGGCAAGTCCGACAGATCCGTACATCTCATAGTCCGTGGCCTGCCGTCGTTGCTGTAAAAGGATTTCTTCAAGCGACATATCACCTGCAGGGAGTGAAACAAGATCGTTGATAAATTCAAAATTGCCGGTCAGGTTAAGTGACAGCCCCTTAATAACCCGAAAATCCAGTCGCGCGAAAAATGTTGCCCTGTTGGAGGTAAAATCGTGAAAATGATGAGAACCGGTAACTGCTGCCCTGAATGAGCCCCATGGTTGCTGAAATGCAGCTGACATATTAATTGAATGGCTTGCAAGAAACTCTTTATTCTTTTGAAAAATGGTTTCTTCAATGTAGTTATTGTGGCCCATTCCAATCCGGTAAACAAAGGTTATTGATTTTCTTGTGGCTTCACTGTATGGAAAAAGGCTGTATTCAATCCCGGGTCTGGCACTGATATTGAATTTTGCATTATGGAAGGTACTTGACAGCATGCTTATGAAAAAGCCGCCTGACCAGTGCTGGTCAATACTTCTTATGAATTGACCACTGAATCCGTGCCTGTGTGACCTGCTTGTAACTATTCCGTCATCAGTCTTGAAATTCCGCTCATTTAAATTGAAATAGGGCCTTAAAATAATTTTCCAGTCCTCTGATACCTTATTTATTGCAAAGCCCCATCTGGAATTAAATCTGTTCTGGGCAGATTCTTTGTGGAAATTTGCTCCTCCGTAAATTTCAAATACCCAGTTTTTCCATGGATCTTCAAAAGGTTCCCTGGGTGTTTCACCACCTCCCCTGATATTAACCGATACCTGGTCCGCCATATTTGTACTGGCCAGATAAGGCACCAATCCCATCCTAATAATATTTACCAGTCCCTTGCGGGTTTCATCCGTCGTGTTTGTCCCGGCCACCCAGTAGGTAATTACATTATTCATTCCCTCATAGCGGTCTCTTCCTATAAAAGAGATAACGTAATTTGACCCTGCCGAACCTGATATGTGTCGTGTCATCATGATGTGAACCTGTGAAAGTTCGCGGTCACGAACATAGTTAACGAATGTAATTTTTTCACGGATATAGGACTGATGGATGGTAAAGTCAAGAAATACCGTGATCAGGTCATTACTGTTGAGACGGATGGTCATCTCATTGCCGCAGGCGTTATTATGTCCGGACAATAATGCTGCGGGGAGAACCACCAGGGCAATTAATGGTTTTTTCCAGGTTGAGAATACCTTGCTAAATAATGTTTTGAAAGGCAGCATGAGGATTTTATACATTAAAGAGTTTGAGAATATTTTTGATGATCAGCTATGCCGGTGTTAAGGTCCGGTTCAGGTTTAAGGAAGAGCTGCAACAGCCCTAACCGGGAGCCAAAATTAGGGAATAATTATTTCAGGCAATAGAAAATGTAATTAACCGGTCATGAATAATGTTAAAAAAAGTTAATTACTGATTCCGTAATCAGGAATGACCACTTTCAACCCGGGTTTTTAGAATCTCGTCAAGCAGCCTGCTGGTACGCGATGCAGTTATACCGGTACTGGGACATTTGCCTTTTCCGAGGAGTTCGTCAACAATGGTTTGGATCAGCCCCTGCTGGACATGCAGGGGGCGTGGATTTTCAAAACAGGTTGTTTTTTTGCCCACAGTCAGTTCGACTGGAGTAAAATCATAACAGGAAATCTTTATTTTTCCTTTATCTCCGAAGAATTCAATACTGTCTTCCTTCAAATACTCCGGCGCCGTGAAACACCAGACAGCATTTCCTGCAACACCGGTTTTACATCTGAATCCTGCTGAAACAAAATCCTCCGGTTCATATAAATTACCGTGGTTCATAGCCAGCGAGGCAACCTCCTCAACAGGACCGAGAACATAATCAATGAAATCGAGCTGGTGGCTGCCCAGGTCAAATATATACCCCCCTCCCGATATTTCAGGTATCAACCTCCATGGCAGGGGGCTTTCAAGGTCTGCCTTTTTCGGAGGAATAAAAAACCTGATAAGAAAATAGAGCGGGTTTCCTATTAAGCCGGAATTGATAATCTCTTTAACTTTCA
>SLOS01000144.1 GCA_007132365.1 Bacteroidales bacterium
ATGTTATGGTAATCTTCATGAAGATGGAGCAGCGAAATCTTGCTGCCGCATACAGGTTCTATTGCAACAAGGAGCTTGATAATGCGCACAGTGCCGAGGCTGATACCCGTGCAACATATGAAATATTGCAGGCCCAGATAGAGAGGTATAATGACCTGGTGAATGATGTCGACTCACTTTCCGGATTTTCGGCCCATACCCGGAATGTAGATTATATGGGAAGGATTATCTACAATGACCAGGATGTGGAGGTTATCAATTTCGGTAAATATAAGGGAATTCCGGTTGAGGAAGTGCTGGAAAAGGATCCCGGGTATTACGGATGGATAATGAATGCCGACTTCCCCCTCTATACCAAAAAGGTTCTGACGAACATCAAGCTCAGGAAATTCAATAGATAGATGACCGGCCTGCTATGAAGATAATATGTATAGGAAGCAATTATACGGAGCACATCAGGGAAATGAATAGCCTTATACCGGAAAAGCCGGTTTTCTTTCTCAAACCTGATACAGCTGTAATCCGGAATAACAAGCCTTTTTTTCATCCCGATTTCTCATCCGAAATACACCATGAGGTCGAGTTTGTCCTGAAAATAAAAAAACTTGGACGCAATATAGGTCATGAATTTGCCTGCCGCTATTATGATGAGATAGGGGTGGGAATTGATTTCACCGCCCGGGACCTTCAGCGTGAATGCAAGGAAAAGGGGCATCCGTGGGAGATAGCCAAGGCATTTGACAATTCGGCTCCCCTTGGAGGGTTTATTCAAAAGAAGAATTTAAGTGACACCGGCAACATCTCCATTCGCCTTGATGTTAACGGAAAAACGGTGCAGAGGGGTAATTCGGCCGATATGATTTTCTCCTTTGATCATATAATATCCTATGTCTCCCGGTTCATAACCCTGAAGATAGGCGACCTGATCTTTACCGGCACCCCGGCAGGAGTTGGGCCGGTCAGCATCGGCGACAGGCTTCAGGCCTGGGTCAATGATCAGCTGCTGCTCGATTTTTATGTTAAATGACCTTTCAGAGTTTTGCCCTTTGCCGCATACCTGGTGTGGTTATATCCCTTACGGGGAATTATCAGCTTCCCCCGGTTGCACGGAATTTTTACTGCGGACAAAGATTGATTCCTGGCATATGGCGGGCTAATTGTCCAGTGCTCCGTAAATGATCACCTCCATCTTTTTCCACATATCGTTGTGGAAGAAGGGTAGCATTTGTATCATCCCTACCACTGCCAGCTGGTTTTCGGTGTCCCACCAGTAAGTAGTGCCCAGTGCGCCTCCCCATGAATACCTCTGCAGTGAACCTGGTTTTTTGCGGTATGAGCTTTCTGTGCCAAGCTGGAAGCCGAGCCCGAATTTAAATTCTCTGTCACCCGGTCCGCCGCCTTCTTGCGGACCGATTCCTGCCATCTGGTCGGTCACCATCAGGTTTACTGTTTTTGGTCCGAGAACCCTTGCTCCGTTGTAAGTTCCCCTGTTAAGAAGCATCTGGAGGAACTTTGCATAATCAGCTGCAGTGGTGCACAGCCCGGCACCTCCGGAGAAAAACTTCTCATTTGTTTTGGTGTGATATTCAATAATTTCTCTCGGTCCATCCATCTTTACAAGTGGCTCTTCGGTGGTGTTGGAGAATCCTTTGGCAAGCCTTGCCGATTTATTCCCGGGAACAAAAAAATAGCTGTCCCCCATCCCCAGGGGCTCAAAGATTTGCTCCATCAGATACTCATCGAATCTCTGTCCGGAGACCACCTCGACCAGGTAACCAAGCACATCGGTGCTGACTCCGTATGTATAATATTCCCCGGGTTCATGCAGCAGCGGCAGGCTGCCGAGTAACTTCATATTATCGGCCAGTGTCCTCACTTCAGTGCCTGATGGTATTGCTTCAACTACCCCGGCTTTCTGGTAGATCATCTGCAAGTCGGGCGAGGTGAAACTGTATGCCAGTCCGCTTGTATGTCTCAGCAGGTCCCTTACCGTTATTTTCCTGCGCGCCGGAATCGCGGTGAAGGAGGTGTCGGAAGGGTTAACCGACTGCAATACCTGCATATTGGCAAATTCAGGCAGATAGTTTTCCAGCGGGTCATCCAGCAGGAATTTCCCCTGCTCATAGAGCATCATTGCCGCCACGCTGGTTATCGCCTTGGTCATCGACATGATACGGAAAATTGAATCCTGTCCGTCAACTGCCCCTT
Organism: Bacteroidales bacterium; assembly: GCA_007132365.1. Lineage (GTDB taxonomy): Bacteria > Bacteroidota > Bacteroidia > Bacteroidales > PUMT01 > PXAP01. Next base: position 2,209 of record SLOS01000144.1, read on the forward strand.
CCGGGGAAAAGGACTTATGATATGCAATGCCGCCGTTTCGTACCACCATCACCTCAGCCGAGGCAATAGCTTCTTTTGCAATGTATTCATTGAAGAGAGAATCGAGGTTTTCAATGCTCCTCTCATCAAATCCGGCATTGCCGGGAGTAACATAATGAAGCTGCCGGGAAGCAATCCCGTTTCTGCTGGCATCGCTGTTGCAGGATAATGCTGCAGCAAGCAGGACTGCGGAAGTTATGAAAGCTACTTTTCTCATTTTACCCGTTAGTTTATTAGTTTATTGTTAACAATTAAGTAGTTTTCCGGGATCAGCCGGGAACATCCACCTGTAAGGCAGCCGGGAAAATCAACCTGTCAGACGGCGGCCGGCCTGCGGATGGTAACCAGTACTGACATTACCGCCAGGGCCAGGATTGATATGGCGGCAGCTATTAAAATGGCTCTGTTGCCGGGCCACCTGGCAATGATTATCCCCGTAAGGGCCCATATCACAACAAGTCCTGTAAAAGGGTTCCTGTACTTATGGAGGACCAGCAGGGTGATGACCGCGCCGGCGAACACCATGATCACTGCCCATGCCTCTTCTCCGATGCCCCATCCCTGCCAGTTGACGGCTACAAGAAGGGCCGTCGTGTTGGCAATGGTGGCAATGCATATCCACCCGAGATATATTCCGAAGGCGGCTTTGGTTATGCCGCCCGCAAAGGGGATAAGCCTGTGGTTGATCATTACCAGTGTTGCAAGGAGCAGGATCATTATGATCA
>SLOS01000404.1 GCA_007132365.1 Bacteroidales bacterium
AGCGACAGAGGCTTTTTGGGCAATAGAGGATGGCCCGGATGTAAAATGGCCCTGTAATTTACTGCAGGCTTTGACTATCCATGTTGAAGCTGCCAGATAACCGATTCTCCAACCTGTCATTGCATAGGCCTTTGATACGCCGTTCACAACAATGACCCTGTCGCGCAACTCATCAAAATCTGCAATTGAATGATGGTGCCCGAGGTAATTTATGTGCTCATATATCTCGTCTGATATTATGAAAACATTGGGGTACCTTGTCAGAACCTGGGCAATTTCAGAGAGCTCATCTTTCGTGTAAACACTTCCGGTGGGGTTTCCGGGAGAACATAAAAGCAGCACTTTGGTCTTTGGAGTTATAGCTTCTTCAATCTGCGAAGGGGTAACCTTGAAGTGTGACTCGATCCCTGATTGAATAATTACATTTGTTCCCCCTGCAAGTTTTGCAAGCTCTACATAACTGACCCAATAGGGAGCAGGCACGATCACCTCATCACCTTCATCCACAAGAACCATTAATGCATTGGCAATTGAGTGCTTGGCGCCATTTGACACAATAATGTTTTCAGGGGGGTACTGAAGGTTGTTTTCCCGGAGGAGCTTTTGCGAAATTGCCTCCTTCAGATCAGGATACCCCCCTACAGGTGAATAGAAGGAAAAGTTGTCGTCAATGGCTTTTTTTGCAGCATCTTTTACATGAGGAGGTGTATGAAAATCAGGCTCTCCGACGCTCAGATTAATTATATCTGTTCCCTGGCTTTGCAGATCCCTGCTCTTCTGATTCATAGCCATTGTTTGTGAATCTGAAAGCTTTCTGATTCTTCCTGATAGTTTTTCCATATTATTCATCATTATTTTATTTTTGAGATGTAGTTTTTTTCTTATGTATTTGTAAAAAGCCGTGCCTTAAAAATAGAAAAATATAACCTATTGTAAGCAGACTGGTTAAAAAATAATTAATATTGTATCATAAACCAACAGAGTTATGGCTGCAATAACCGAGATACTCAAATATACACTTCCCGCCCTGATCGTATTTCTGACAGCTTATCTGCTTATCAGGAAATTTCTGGAAAATGATCAGAAGCTTAAAAAGGTTGACCTGATGTATAAAAATGAGCAATACCTCCTTCCCATCCGGCTGCAGGCATATGAACGGCTTGTTCTCTTTTTGGAGCGGATTTCGCCGGAATCCCTGCTTATGAGGGTCAACCGACAGGGCATGACAAGCCAGCAGCTGCATTCCCAGCTTATTTCCACTATCCGTGCAGAGTTTGAGCATAATCTCTCCCAGCAGATATATGTCAGCGGGGAAAGCTGGGAGGTTACAAGAAACGCACGCTCCAATCTGATCAAAATTATTAATGAGGCAGCTAAAAGTATTGAACCTGAATCCCCTTCACTTAAACTGAGTCAAACCATTCTCGAAACAATCATTGATAATGAGAATACTCCCACCAATGTTGCCATAAACCATATAAAAAAAGAGATAAAAGAGCTGTTTCAATACTGATTTTCAGCCCTGAAAGTGAGCCTACCTGAAGCCGATATAATAAATGTATCCTAAACTTATATTAAAATGATAATTTTTAGGATTGTCGGTGGCATGTATTAAAATATTTGAAAGTCCGGCTGAACCACGAAAAGTTACAGTAAAATCAAAGTCATCGTATAACCTGACCATCATGCCGAAACCAAAAAGCAGGCCAAAATCCAAAGGCCGGAAATCAGTGGTTACATTATCATTAACCTTTACTGTCTGTCCTCCATCCACGTATTCACCCCGTCTGGTTGCATTTACGAGCCAGGCAGTATAGGCACCCGTGGTAATAAACAACCGGGGGTCTTTTCCCGTAACCCACTGGAAATATATAGGAAGTGAGAGATAGTTCAGGTTTGTATTAATATCAAAAACATTATCAACTGCACCTTTCTGTTCGAATGCAAGGGAGGCGCCTATGGACCTGGTTTCACAGAAGGAATAATTACCCGACAGACTGATATTTGTCCCAAAATTTTTTTTGTGACGGTCAAACCGGGAACCTGAGTGTACCCCGGCTATGTTTAATCCTGCATCCAGGGACAGATACCTGAACCGGGGGTGCTTCTGTCCTTCCACATTGATGCAATTCAAAAAGATCAATGAAAGGGCGGTACAAAAAATCCTGATGATCATAACGTTTTCTTAGTCTTACCAAAAATAGGCAAAACCGGAACAAAAAAAAGGGTCCGTCAAAAAAAAATAACGGACCATACTGAATTATCAGGTTTACATAAGTTCTATACTTCTTTTTACAAAACTTGACAATTCTTCTCCTTTCAGCATGTTATTTGAAAGCAGGGCCAGATCTATCAGCTGCTTTACGAGTTTATTATCTTCGGCGAACTTTTGCAAACAGGCTTCCCTTTTTTTCTCCAAATCATCCAGTTTCTTGTTTAAATCATTAATACGATCTTTTTCTTCCTGGCTGACATCCTCTTCCTTTTTACCTTTGTTTTCTTTCTCAAGATCCTCTTTACTTGATTTTATCGGGCTGATCTTTTCATTTATCTTTTCCAGCTGCTTCCCGGCAGATTTATCCTTTTCAGCCGCTAGTTTAACGATTAGCGGATGATTTGAATTAACAACGAGGTTGTAACTGTCAGGCATTTCTCCGTAAAAGCCCATTCCTCCGCCAACACTTGACATATCCTTCATTCTTCTCATGAACTCGGACTGGGTGATGGTGACGGGGTTTTCATTTTCACTCATGTTTTCAAAGGATACGGTAAATATTGATTTGTCCGGCAAAACACTGCGGAAAACAACCGACAGGTCGTTTTGCTGTCCGGAAGAAAGTTTTGAATCCAGATTCTCCTCTTTCAATATTAGTTTATCTGCAACATCTGAGTCAACACGGACAAAACGGGAGTTTTTAAATTTGGTTTCGAGGTGATTTATAAAATGAGTATCCAGCTGCCC
>SLOS01000034.1 GCA_007132365.1 Bacteroidales bacterium
AACTCATGCCTTCTGAAAATAATTTCGAAGGTTTGGTCCTTACTGTTTCCGTCCTCCAGGATAAACCTTATATCGAGCGGAAAAGAAAATGCCATTTTATGCTGCTGCATCTGAATAAGCTCCATAGTTAGCCGCCCGTTACTGTATTTAGTCTTTACCGATAAAACCGGGTGGCCTGCTGAATAAAGCCAGTCGTCGGCGAATTGCCCCAGATCCGTTCCTGTTAACTCTTCAAATACCCTTATGAGATCCTCTGTGCCGGCATACCCTGATTTATAACGGTCATAAAACTCCCTGAGTCCCCGTAACACCATTTCATCTCCGATCTTTCTCCTGAGCATATGCAGTACCCATGATCCTTTCTGATATGAGTTCGGGTTAAGCAGGTCGGCATAACTGTCTGCATGGTGATCAACAACGGGAGCAAGCCTTTCCTTTGAAAATTCAATGATCCGTTTACGATGGGAGTCAAGCCTTTCCCTGTATTTTTCGCTGTCATATTTCTGCTTTACGTACCAGTCCGTCAGCCATGTCGCAATTCCCTCACTGAGCCATAAATGCGGCCAGTCTTTTTCCGACAGTGAGTTTCCAAACCATTGATGGGCCATTTCATGTACAATAAGCTTTTCTATTGAACTGTCACCTGCGACTGACCTTTCATGGTAAAAAATATTCCCTGCATTCTCCATACCACCATAGCGGGTGGTTGATTGCACATTTGCTATCTTCTCGAAAGGATACGGGGCGATCATATCTGAAAAGAACCTGAGAATATCCGGTGTGCCTGAAAAGGCGCTGAAACCTCTTTCCATGTTTTGAGGATATACCCAGTTCGACCAGGGTATCCCGTCAATATCTCCGGGATATTCAACAGCAAAACCTGCAGCAGCGAATACCATGACTTTTGTGGGTATGGGGATGTCGGAGGACCAGTAATGGGTCGTTCTTTTCCCCGGAAGGTTTATCTTTTTAACCAGATTTCCGGTTGCTATAACCTGGTAATGTGCAGGAGCGGTTATGGTAAAGTCTACCTTTGACCTGAAAGAGGGATGATCAATGCAGGGGAACCATTTATGGGCGCGGTTTGGCCAGTTTTCGGCAAAAAAGGTTCTTTCTCCGTACATGCTTTTTGATATTATCAATCCGTCCTCAACGCCTCCCCGGTAGAAAACATTATAAACCGGGTTTTCGAGGGTGTCATAGCTGTAAACCGGAAGTGCAAGGATGTTGTTTCTGTGATCATGTTCTATCCGTATACCGTTTTTCAAAACACTGTCCACCCTCATACCGATGCCATCATTGTTTACTGATGCAAGGTCAAGGTATACATTTTCCACCGGTTTTTTCAATATTATCTCCAGGCCAGTTACCCCTTCGATAATATTTGATGTGTCATTTACCTCCACGTTAATGCTGTATCTTTGAACATCAAAAGAATCACGTCGTTGAAGTTGCTCCTGTGACCCTGCAGGAGTGGCGGTAAGTACCAGCAGAATCAGGAAGAGCAGACGGTAAATCAATATTTTCTCCTGAAATAATTTATCCGGTGACATAGGTTTATGTTGCCTTAAATAATTAAAACGGTCAAGTTACAAAAAAAAATATAGTGTACAATTTCAGTTAAACAGATAGCTGAGTTTTATTCCTGCGGAAAAATTAACGGGATTGCCGGGGTAATAATACCTTGGGGGTCTGTTATTGAACCGGGGGGCATTGACAAGTATCATCGAGGCATATTTTACGTTAAAGATATTTCGAGCCGACATCCAGACATCAGCCTTAATCTTGTCTGATATTTTACGTTTAAGTCCTCCAGTTATACCAGTCAGGTGATATGAATCCGAATAAAGGCTGTTTTTGTCATTCATTGGCATTTGTCCGACATTTCTGAAATTTATAACAGCATAGAGTCCCCCCTGCAAAGCCCCGTAGATTCCTGCGTTAAAAACCCGGCCGGGAATCCCCGGAAGATAATTGCCCGAATAGTCGATTCCTTCATCAATAAAATCAGTAAAACGGAAATCATTTAATGTCAGATTGGGACTTATTGTCAACTTGTCCGGCTGCCACCAGGAACCCGAATTTGCTGCATCACTGTCGAAAAGGACCAGCTGAAACTCAAACTCCACTCCCCGATGCACAGATTCTCCCGCATTTTTCCCAACCCATGCATCTTCACCGATCCTTTCGGCTACAAGAAGATCGGTAACCTTCATTCTGTAAATATTTATATCATAAAACAGACTGTGATCCATAAGGTTTCCCCTCAGCCCACCTTCAATGTTCCAGCTTGTTTCCGGCTTTATCCCCGGGTTTATGAATCCTTCAGGCGTAAGTGTTTCAGATAGTGAAGGAGGTGAGAAGCCATGGCTGACAGTCATGAACAGTGAATTATTTTTATAATAACGATAATTTGCACTTAAACGGGGAGATATTATCTGTCCGTAACTGTATTTACCTGAATGATCCTGATCCCCTTCCCTGAAAAGGTCCTTGTAATCTGTGCTGCTTGAATTCAGGTTTATACCGGAAGAAATGATCAGCCGGTGAAGGTCTATATCTAACTGAGCAAAAATGTTGTAATAAGAAATCTTCTCCATATTATCACTTGTCATTATGCCCCTTTCACCGAGTCCGCCGATATTCTCATAAGATCTGTAATTATAATTCTCTGTGTAAAGTTCTCCTCCGCCCAGAAGCTGCCATGAACCTGCCGGAAATGTTCTGGTATATGCGAGCTTGAATCTTGTACCTCCACTGAACCTGTCCTCATTCAGGACGTCAAAAGGGCGCATCTCTTTTTCTTCCTGAAATGTTGAAAACAAACTCAGACTGGCTGACAATGAGGGGTTGAAATTGTAACCGGCAGATATTCCTGCAAGCAGCTTATCATAATCTTCATATCCTCTTGTCTGTAACCAGTTCCATGCAGCAGACCTTGGTTGATTTACATA
>SLOS01000248.1 GCA_007132365.1 Bacteroidales bacterium
CCAAGGAGGATAGTAATTTTGTTACCCTCTCTTTCTATAATTTCAACCTTTTCAGTGCGGTTGCCGCTCTTTAGTTCTATTGCAGACATATTATCCGGGTAAGAATTAATTATGCAGGCTTATTGCCTGGTGAGGTTCTTTTTTCTGTTCTGGATTTTCCAGTTTGAAACGGACTGAGAAGTAAAGCCGTTTTTCTTGCTATTTGAATTTTCCATGAACTCCATAAAAGCAACGATCATGGCCATATCTTCTATTTCTGGCACATCATCGCAGGGACCGAAAAGCTTTTTCCGGTGGTTGTCAATAAAATGGGTGTCATACTGCCCGTTTACAAATTCCGGGATTTCCATGATTCTTTTCAAAAAATCAATTGATGTCCTGATCCCCATAATATAATACTCCCCAAGTGAACGCTGCATACGGGTTATAGCTTCATTTCTCGTTTTGGCCCATGTAATAAGTTTCGATATCATGGGATCATAATGTACCGGGATTTCGTAGCCCTCATAAACATAGCCGTCTGTCCTGACTCCAAGGCCCATCGGCTCTGTAATTTTTTTTATTATACCCGGACTGGGCATGAAGTTGTTTTCGGGATCCTCTGCGTAAATACGGCATTCTATGGCATGGCCGTCCTGGTAAATATCTTCCTGCCTGTAAGCCAGCTTTTCTCCCGAGGCGATCCTTATCTGCTCCTTAACCAGGTCGACACCAGTCACACTCTCTGTTATCGGGTGTTCCACCTGGAGCCGGGTGTTCATTTCAAGGAAATAGTAGTTCAGATTATCATCTACCAGGAACTCTATTGTTCCTGCACCTTCGTAATTTACTGATCGTGCAGCTGCAATCGCTTTTTCACCCATTTCTTTCCTCAGTTCTTCTGTCATCACAGGGGAGGGGGTCTCTTCAACTATTTTCTGATGCCGGCGCTGTATGGAGCATTCTCTTTCACACAGATGTATAATGTTCCCGTGCCTGTCCGCCAGAACCTGAAATTCAATATGGTGTGGTGAGGTAAGATATTTTTCAATATAAACCGCATCATCGCCAAAAGAAGCTTTTGCTTCTGACCTGGCCGACTTCAGGGCCTTCAGGGATTCAGACTCTTTGTAAACAAGCCTCATACCTTTTCCACCTCCTCCGGCACTGGCTTTTATAATTACCGGATAACCGATCCTTTTGATAACCTTGAGTGCTTTATCGTCATCAGTTATTTTCCTTCTGGTTCCGGGTACAACCGGGACACCTGCCTTTGTCATAATTCTCCTTGCAGATATCTTGTCTCCCATCAGCCGGATACTTTCGGCAGAAGGACCTATGAATATTATTCCCTCATTGCGCACAAGTTCCGCAAATTCAGCATTTTCGGAAAGAAATCCATATCCGGGATGGATAGCATCGGCCCCGGTCACTTTAGCTGCCTTAATAATTTTTTCTTTAACAAGATAGCTCTCTGTTGACGGTGAGGGTCCGATATGTACGGCCTCATCTGCATACCTGACATGCAACGATTTTCTGTCGGCATCGGAAAAAACCGCCACGGTTCTGATTCCCATTTCCCTGCAGGAACGAATTATTCTTACTGCAATTTCACCACGGTTGGCAATAAGGATCTTAGTAATCATAAAAAGATGTATGTTATAAAACATGCAAACTTATAAAAAAAAATAACAAGTAAGGTAAACATCTTCAAAATCGTTCTTTTCCCCGAAAGGGTTACCTTTTTCCTGCTGTTTAAAAACAGTCTCAAAACCGCAACAATCCTGGTCCTCCAGACGTAAATACAGTAAAGATTCGGGTGAATATAATCTGATATATGAATAAAGGTAAAACCGGGCATATTTGTTCCCGTTGCAGAAAAAGTATTGCCAAAGAGGAAATTTGTTCCGGATGCAAAAGTGACTTGCTGGAACTTTACAATCACAGGATCAGCTGGAGAATGGCTCTTGATATTGAAAGGGAAGAGAGGGAAGGAGAGAATATTTTTATTGAAATTCAATAAAATTGAATTTAGTATTAAGAATTGATTCGTAATATTGACCACGCTCCAGGAGATCGTCATCGCCATCTTCGAAATACCAGTTAATTATTAAATTGCTGTTTGATATTTTTTCAGTCAGAAGCGTGAGAATATCCAAAATATACCTTGATGAACCGGAGTTGAAATACTCAAGCTCGATATCAACAACTGTGGTTTCCATGGGATTCTTCAGGTAGTATTCCACCCACTCCAGTAAAGGATCAAAAAACTTTGAAGGATTTTCGTGAATAGACCTTCCTCTTATCCTGAATTTGCCTGATGGGTCAAGACTTACAAAAGGGGTTCTGTTAGTGCCGTCAATATGAATTGGCTCCATGGTGCCTGATAAATTTCAACATAAATATAGAATAATTAATTTAACCTGACAACTTAATAATAAAAACCTCCAGAATATTATAAGAAGGACAAGTCAGATTCGGATTACATATCTAGTCATCCAGATCATCAATATCTGCAGGGTCTTCAGCAAGGGATTCATCATCCGGATCAATTTCTATATCATCATCAACCGAATCCTTGTCGTCGCTCTCGACAACTGAATCAATTTTGACATTAACTTTGACCAGATAACTGGCGGACTCGGTATCAACGGTTATTGCATAAAAGAAATCATTATTTCCCTTAGGCACCTTTATCACATAGTCCGCGTAACCGTTCGGATACTTTTTCCTTATCGCTTCAGTAACCCCCTCGGGAAGATTATCCATGCTGACTATCAAGCGCTTTTTCTCCATAAACAGTTATCTCCTCAGGTTAAATTAAAAAATTTTTATGTTAAAGCGAAGCGGTTCATCCTGTAAGTCAATTATACATCTGAAATATATTGCAAAAAGAGCTTTTACCAGCATGTATAATCGACCGAAGGTCAAAATTTTGTATTTTTTGAACAAAATTTTGGCTTCTTGTTTTTTACAGGATAAACATTCAGCAAAATAAATAAAAAAACAATCCCAAAACCGATTGATAACTTTTTTTTTATTTTTTTACTGCTTTTGGAAGTAAAAGGTAATAATACCTGTCTGAACGGGGGGTGCATCTGAGGTTTCATTGAACCTGCTGGCCAGGGATGCTTCGAGTGCTGTTTCAAAAATACATATTTCATTAAAGTTGCCGGGGGTACCGTCAATATTGGCTCTGATTACCTGTCCCTGATTATTGACTGAAATATTTACGCGTACAATCCCGCCATCAGGACATTTATATACAGGTACTGGGATTCTCAGATGGTTGCGGCCCGGCAGGTCATAGGTTATTGTTGTAGGGCCGGTATATGGTTCGTCATTATTTTCCTTTTCAGGGAATATTTCCGGAACGGGCTCAAATTCTATTTCCGGTTGTTCAGGGACAGGCATATTGCCGTTTGCCGCATCATTCAATATTTCGTTAACTCTCTGGTCAAGCTCTGATAACTGCTCTGATGACATCTCCCTGAACTCATCCGGAACAGGCCTCTCCTCAGATACATTGACAGCAATATTTCTTCTCATCTGACCGGTTTGGTTTTGTTGCAGAAAGGACTCCTCTGACATCAGGGATTCTGTTAATGCACGAAACTCCTCTTCACTAACGTCATCGGCAAACTCAATAAGCATACTATGTTCCTGCTGGTAGTCATCTGAGGACAGCTTTGTTGCCATGATCACCACCACAATGAGAAGATGGAAGATAACCGTTCCCAGTATACCGTTAATATTTTCTTTTATAAGCCTCAACATCATAAATTACTTTTACCACGTTTACTGCTTTTTGCGATAAGCCTTTCCGGTGACCTTCGGAGAATTCCCGCAAAGATAAAACGAGCCCGGCATAAGGAAAATTTTTTAAGTACTTTTATGCAAAAATAAAAAGATTGAGGCAGAAAGGGGAGGGGAATCAACTATAAATATATCCCTCTCCCTGTTGAAATATGCCTGAAATTCAACGGTGTCTGCAGGAAACAGATACTTTTCAACCATTTTCAGATCCCTGTTGATTCCTGCTGCCCTGAATGCATCATCGGGAATGAAAAGGTTTAAACCTTTAAGATAACTAACACCTAAATTAATAATTATCAGGGCTATATTGTTCTGATAATGACGCATAAATGCAAAAACCTTTCCGCCTGAATTACTGAAAATATCTTCATTGACCCACATCAGATCATAGAAAGATCCTTTGGCGAATATTTCATATTCATTGACAAGTCTTATGATGCCGGCATAATTGCTCCTGAGCTCTGACAAATCATTAGAGAGCTCAGCTCCGTTGAACTCACCTTTACTCATCCATTTCTGGTGGTTTGGTACGTTCCAGTAATCAAAAATTGTGGTTCTTCCATCGTCACCGCTGAATCCGCTGCATCCCAGGGCCGGTTCACCGACCTCCTGTCCGAAATAGAGCATAACAGGCCCCCTGTTCATGGTTGCGGCAAGAACCATGGCGGGAATGCCTTTCCAGGGGTCACCGGCAAAAAACCTGGAGGCAATCCTCTGTTCGTCATGATTCTCAAGAAACCGCAACATAAAATTTTCCAGATCTCCGATCTTTAGCCAGCAGTCGGTTATCGCCCGTGTATCTGTTTTATTATCAATAATATTTCTCATTGTTTCGTAAAAATCAACCTTGTCGTATAAATAGTCAAATCCGCCTCTTTCGATGAACTCCCTGTAGAGCCCGGGCTGGTATATCTCGGCTATGAAGATGAGCTTTGGGTACTCGATCTTAACCAGGGGGATAAGCCATTCCCAGAATTCAACCGGCACCATCTCTGCCATATCAACGCGAAAACCATCTATCTTTTTTGCAGCCCAGTATAGAATGATTGATTTCATTTTTTTCCAGACAGGAGGAATATGGTTCAGGTGGAACTTCTTATTGTTCAGATAATCAACTCCATAATTTAGTTTGACCGTCTCGTACCAGTCCCCTTCACCCGGCAGGTCACTAAAACAGTCATTTCCTGTTGCCCTGGCCGGATATTCGTTATAAGGCACCGGGTTTTTCCTGTACTCAAAAACTATTGCTCTTTCCCTTGTTTCATCCGGCAGTTTTAATTCTCTGCCCGGAATATAGTAGAAGTCATTATTTATTGAAAAGGATTGATCTTTATTGTCATTAATGCCAAAATCTTCAATATCCGGATCGGGTTTAGCATCAGATTTGTAAACGCGTGCAAGATGATTCGGCACAAAGTCCATGATAACCTTCATCCCCGCATCGTGGGTCCTGTCCACCAGTTCCTGGAATTCATTCATCCGGTTTGATACATCAACTGCCAGATCCGGATTCACATCATAATAGTCCCTGATAGCATATGGTGATCCGGCTCTGCCCTTGACAATTTCAGGATAGTCATTATCGATTCCATATTCCGAATAATCAGTTGCAACTGCATGCTCGATGACTCCTGTATACCATATGTGGGTTGCTCCCAGGTCCCTTATTGAGGTCAGGGCTTTTGAATCAATATCGGCAAACTTGCCACACCCGTTTTCATCGCGGGTACCATTTCTGACAACATGACTTGATTTGTTCCCGAAAAGCCGAACAAGTAATTGATATATAACAGGCTTCATTAATTTATAATTTCGGGCAAACCTACTTGTTTTTTTATAATACACAATACTCTGGCGGCTGATATTTAATTTACTGATGGTAATTATTTGCAAAATCTGCCTTATAATTTGTAGTTTTGCGCTGTTTAAACAACTGAGCTGTGCATTCGGAGATTATTATAAATCAAATATTAATACTTGGTTTTATTGTATGTATTGGCGTAATCGCAGCCAGGGCCGGAATTATTACTGAAGCATTGAAAGAGGGGATTGCCTCACTGGTGTTTAATATAACACTACCTTTTCTGATAATCAGTTCTTTAACTGCACTTGACATTACCCTGGAGCTTCTCAGGAACGGGTTTCTGGTAATCGTAATGACCTATGTGAGCATTTTCTTCCTTCTTTTCATGGGGCGTCTCTCCTCGATTCTCCAGAGGATGAAAAGGGAGACTTCATCAATCCATGTTCTTCATACAGCTTTCGGCAATGTTGTTTTTCTGGGGTTTCCCTTGATGAATGCATTGTTTCCCGGGGGTGAAGCACTGTTTTATGCCACATTGTTTTACCTTGTTTCCAATTCCGTTATGTGGACAGCAGGGGTGAATATCCTTAATCCCTCATCTGAACGCGGGATGAAGCAAAAAATGAAAAACATGCTTAATCCCAATACTATAGCATTTATTGTTGGTATTACCCTCATGCTTACCGGAGTTAACCTGCCATCAGTTATTGATATTCCATTGAGCGGACTGGGACAGACAACCAGCTACCTGTCGATGCTGTATATAGGAGGGATGCTTGCGCAGACAGATATCCGGGGGGTTTTCAGCCGACGGCAGGTATACATTCTTTCATTGAATAAGATGATAATTTCTCCAGTCCTTCTTATCCTGTTCTTTAAAGTCATTCTTGATTTATTCTCCCTCAGTATTGATCCTGTAGCTTTTTCGGTTGTGGTTTTGCAGGCAGGAACACCATGTATGGCCATAATAGTGGTGCTTGCCAGGATGTTCAATGCTGATGATGTCCATGCAACGGAGAATGTTTTCATTACAACATTACTTAGTTTATTCACTCTTCCATTTCTTTACTGGATGATCGGGGTCATTTCTGTTTGATTGACAGCAGGGATTAAATATGGCGAATAGCTTTGCCGTTCACCAGGCAGGGTGACAGTTAAGATAACCTTCAGGGAAAAATGGTATTAAAGGATTGGTTGTTTTTGGAGGAGGAGAGATAGAGTCTGTGAAGTAAGGTGCGTGAGCTGATGAAAGGCAGCTGATTCTGAAATATTATTTTTTTGAGAAGCCGGCAAACAAATAGCTGAAACTATTTGTTGATATCACCGCTAATTGCTTTTATCTTTGCCATTAAACCGTTAACAAAATCTTTTTGCTTTTAATCCTGTTTTATGCTATCAGTACTCCCAGCCATGACCCTGGTCCTCGCATCTTTTTTGTTTCAGGTAAAAACTGAAGCGGACTCTGTGCTGCAGATAATTTGGGATGACAAAAAGCTGGACGGCTGGTCGCTGCAGGATAACGGCAAATACTATCTCTCTGATCAATGTATTGATTATTATCCCGGGCTGAAGGATGTTTTTTATGAATACGGCCTCAAAGAACTTCTGGTTTTAAATTTCATTGATACCGGTGATCAGGTCATCCACGCTGAAATACATCGTATGCATGATAATGGTGGTGCGTATGGCCTTTTTTCCGTCAGTCGTGATACTACGGGAACACTGGCCGGTTTTGGAGATGAGGCATATAAGAGTAATAAGGGCATTTTTTTCTGGAAAGGCAACTATTATATTAAAGTATCTACAGACTTGAAAACCAGCTCCGTCAAGGAGGGACTCGGGCTTATTGCAAAATCAATTGACCACAGGATTGATGAGGAGGGAAAAAGACCTGAGATTATTGATATACTGCCTGAGGAAGGTTTTGTAACAGAACGGACCAGGTATTTCAGAGGTGGTGCAGGGCTTAATTTCAATCTGCGGCCAGGATATAGAGAAATTTCAGGTTTCTTGGAAGGCGTTTACAGTGACTTTGGGACCCATCAGTTGATTTTGCTTGATTATGAAAGCCCGGAAACCAGCTTAAGATGGCTCGAAAAAATCAGTGAGCATTATGATAACAGCGAACAATACGATCCGGTGCACAAAGATTTTGCCGGCTATCGTTTTATGGACGGAGAAGGCAGTTACATTGTCTTTGGCAGCTTTGGCAAGTATATCATGATTTTTTCGGGCAAAGATATTACCAGGCAACCCGAGATATTTGAAAGGGTTGAGGATTTATTGCTTGAGGATTTATTGCTTGAGGATTTATCCTCTGCGAAGGATTAATGTAACTTCAGACTGGCATATGCTGATATTGAAAAGTTTATATTAAACAGTTACAGCGATTCTGATGAAAGTTTGGATTTCAAATGATAAAACCAGTTATTTTCATATTATGTCAAAAAAAATCCTGATATGTTTCTGGCTAGTTTTAGCAGCATTTTTATTCAAAACATATAATTGTGTTGCACAGCTCGATATATGGCCTTACTTAAAGCATCTTGATCTTAATTTCCCTGAAGATGTCAGTAATAAGATAGAGGATATATATCAGCAAAAAGATAGGTCAGATGCACTTATTTCCCTGGCAGTTGAAGAGAACAGGAGAGAATTACTTGAGGAGGCATTCAGCAGCTTATTTTCTGCCAGTAATGCCTTATACGAAATTTATGACAGCTGCTCAAAAAATACACTTTCAGAACTTCCGGAAACTATGCCGGCTGAATTTGACAGGCCCGTTGAGTTTGAGCGCCGTGCTGAAAGTAATATGAAAAAAGCCGGTATAATCCGGAACGAAGCTCAGAAAGCTGAAGGTTTTGCGGAGTCATTCCGGTTGTATGAGATGGCTTTCGACCTCGAACTGATTGCTCTGTTAAGCAAGGGAAGGGCTCTTCGGATTTACCAGGACTATCCCATAATTTATGAATATCCCTGGGATGAAGACTTTACGATAATGGATGGGAGCCCGGTCAGGGCATTAAGGGTTATAGAAATCGATCACTATCATTTGGAAAAGGGCATTGAAGCAGCAGATATCACTTTAAAAGAAGGCATTTCCTTTATAATCCAGATAGCTGCGCATTCGGAGGAACTTTCCAGATCCGAAATAAATTCCATTTACAGTGGTGATATGGATGTCAATTTGATATTCGAGGATAACTGGTATAAATACTATTTAGGGCCTTTCGAAAGATTTGAGGAAGCTGAAAGAGTAATGAAGAATCTTAACATAAGGAACACTTTTATTGCTGCCTATATGGATGGAAAACGTTTAAGTGTCGGGGAGGCTAGAAGAAGACAGGCACAGCAGGACTGACTGTCCCGGAATCCGGTCTTTGCAAAACTGACGGTCCATGAATCACGGCCCCGCCAGGACATGACCGCGCCCCAAAGACGCGGGCTTATAATGACATCCCGAACTCCCTGCGATCTTGCTGCAGGGAGGAATTTACGATAAACCAATTGTTCCATTTTATGTGCTATCATTACTCAATCACTAAAACTGCCTCAGAAATTGCCACCAGGTATAATATTGACCTCAGGTTACCGGAGATTAACCCGGAACCCGTTTATTATCATGTTAATGGATTTGAATTTTCTTTATTACCTGTTGTATATAAAGATATTAAATCAGATTATTTAAAGTTAGAGTTAATGCAATGGGGACTGGTTCCAGGGTGGGTAAAAGGGGAGGAGCAGGCTCAAAAGATCAGGTCCCGCACTCTTAATGCACGATCAGAGACTGCAGATTCAAAACCCAGCTTCCGTGGAGCCTTTCGCCACAGACCCTGCCTGGTGCCTGCCACCGGGTATTTTGAGTGGATGCACCACAAGGGAAATAAGTACCCGTTCTTCATTCATCTGACCACACCCGGGATCTTTTCCTTTGCGGGAATCTGGGAAGAATGGGTTAACGAGTCCACAGGGGAGATACTCAGATCCTTCTCAATACTGACATGCGATGCAAATTCGCTGGCTGCCAGGATCCACAACTCAAAAAAACGTATGCCTGTGATTCTTGAAAGTAACCATGAGAAGAAATGGCTATCAACCGGATCCGGCACCGGAGATCGCCGGAAACTACTTAAGCCTTACGATACTGAAGGGATGGATGCTTACAGCATCGGCAGACTGATAGGCTCAAAAGGGCAGAATACCAATATTCCCGGGGTACTTGATCCTGTGGTGTATCCGGAACTTAACTGATTGTTTTTAACTGTATCGGGCAGATTTTGAGATTGACGTCCGGTGATATGGAAATTTATATAACGAGACATATTTTAATTGACATTTGAGCCATTTTTTATATCTTGTTCAATCAAAAAAACCATATACAGTCATTTACAGCTCAATGGAGAGCCGTTAAATATTCTGCTTATTCATGATTATTGAAACAAGGGCTTATGCACGTGCAGGTTTGCTGGGAAATCCTTCTGATGGATATTTCGGGAAAACGATATCCATAATTATAAGGAACTTCGGGGCCTCAATCTCTATTTATGAAACCCCCGAGTTGAGAATTGAAGAGACGAAAGTAGACCTCAACACGTTTCGAAATGTTTACCATATGGTCGATTCCGTTCAATTAACCGGGTATTATGGCGGAACAAGGCTAATAAAGGCAGCCATCAAGAAATTCGCGGAATACTGCGAATCAAATAATTTCCGGCTCGGTCACAAGAATTTCACCATCCGTTACAGGCCATCTATTCCCCGGCAGGTCGGACTGGCCGGATCAAGCGCTATTATTACCGCGACAATGAAAGCTTTAATGCAGTTTTATGATGTTGAAATCCCCAAGCATATTCTACCAACCATTATCCTCAAAACAGAAACCGAAGAGCTTGGAATCAATGCAGGGTTGCAGGACAGGGTGATACAGGTTTATGAGGGATGCGTTTTCATGGATTTTGAGAAAAGCCACCTGGAGAAAAATGGTTTTGGCAAATACAGCCCTATCGATCCTGCATTACTGCCAAAACTCTATATTGCCTATAAAGTCGAACTGGGAAAAGTATCGGGTGCGGTGCTGAACACAGTAAGAGAAAGATATGAAAAGGGAGATACTTTTGTTGTAGACAGCCTTAAAGAAATAGCTGAACTGGCCGAAAAGGGGAAAGCAGCTATTCTTGAAAAAGATTATGAAACATTAAACAATTTAATTGACAGGAATTTTGATTTGCGCTGCAAGATCATGAATATTTCCGACAGCAATAAACAAATGGTTATGACAGCAAGGAGTTGCGGAGCTTCTGCCAAATTTTCCGGATCCGGCGGTGCTATTATAGGAATGTATGAAGATGATGAAATGTTGCGGCGCCTGATAGTTAATCTGAAGAAAGTCAATGCCAGAGTCATTAAACCAATTATAATGTGATCAGTTATGATAAAGAAAGCAGTTATTCCGGCAGCAGGCCTGGGTACCAGGTTCCTTCCCGCAACCAAGGCACAGCCCAAAGAGATGCTGCCGATTATTGATACACCGACCATACAGTATGTTGTTCAGGAATGTGTGGATTCCGGAATTGAGGATATCCTTATTATATCGGGCAAGGGGAAACGGTCGATTGAGGACCATTTTGACAAAAATTTTGAGCTTGAAACCAGGCTGCAGGAGAAGGAAGATGAAGTACTTTACACTCATCTGAAACATATTGAAAACATGGCTAATATCCATTTTATCCGGCAAAAAGAACTGAACGGACTGGGAGATGCCATTTATCATGCGAGGTTTCACTGCGGGCATGAGCCCTTTGCCGTATTACTGGGCGATACCATCATCGATTCCGTAATACCTGTTACCCAGCAACTGATCGATTCCTATGAGCAATATGGCCAGACTGTTATAG
>SLOS01000134.1 GCA_007132365.1 Bacteroidales bacterium
AAACCAGCAGAAAATGTTTTATGGAATTTTAAGATTGTAAACCGGAATGCAGTCAAAACCTGAATAAAAAACTAAAAAGGGGACAACGATTGCAGAAATCTGTCCCCTTTTTAACAAGAATCTAATTTATTATATGTCCATAATTAACAGTTAATAAGTAAAACAGAATAACCTGAGACCCTTAATAAGGTTTCCCTGTTCCCTGGATTAACCATATTCTGGACCACGCGCTGTCGTCACCATCCTGCGCTGTGAATGGTGTAGTTTGCAGTCTTGAAACTGCATCCTGGTAATTCCGCAGATTTCTTGATCCTTCATTAGGGTCATAAACAAAACGTATTGGCATCTCCAGCCTCATACCAAAGTTCCCAAATGTCAGTTCCGGATACCCGGTCCTTCTCCAGTCGCACCATGCTTCATGTGCAATTGTCCATGCGGCTATCCACTTCTGTTCAATAATCTGACCCAGGGAACCGTCATATGCGACACCGGGTTCATTGATATAAGCGGACAATTGATCACTTATGCCCCAGGTATCGAATGATGCTGCAATGCCCTTTTCATACCATTCCTGCTGGCTTCCTACAGCCCATCCTTTCTGAGCCGCTTCTGCCAGTATGAAACATACCTCTGCATAGGAGATCATCCTTGCCAGCAACATAGGACCACTACCGGCCTGGTACATATCAGCAAGTGCTGACATATGAACATTTGCACCGCCCTGAATGGGAGAAGGGTTAAGATTATAAGTGGAAGCATCGCTACGGGCAAATGCAAGAGGTGCTCCTACAAACCGGTTTGTATCAACAAGGTCAAACCCGGCATCACGATCGGCAACCCACGTATCCGGATGATAGACCCGAAGGTTATTGGCTTCCAGATGATCAGGATGCAGGTACCTTACACCGTCAATTATATTATCTCCCGGATGCTCTTCAGAAATCTGTATCTGGAGACGAACAGGGTTAAACCAGACTCCGAGCCTGGGATCATTATATCCCATAAGCACATCCCTTAAACCTGCAGCAAGCTGGACCCTTTCATAGCCTCTGCCGGTATCGTCAAATTGTCTGTTCCAGGGCCATGAATCGTCCAGAGATGTGCCGCCATAAGCCATCGATGCATCATCGGCGCTGGAGGTAAAAATGGGATATGTTCCGGGATTTCCCACTATTTCCTCTATGCCGGCTCTTGCAAAATCGGGCAGCTTATCCGATACCCTCATATAATATCTCAGCATCAATGAGTTTGCAAACTTCCTCCATTTTGCAGGGTCACCGCGATAAAGAAGATCGGAACTGGGACTGATGCCCTCGTATTCACCCGGTCCTTTCGATAATAGGGTGTTGGCGTCTCTCAAGTCATTTATTATCCCCCTGTAAATAGTCTCCTGCGTGTCAAACACCGGAAAATAGTACTCCTGTTCACCTTCAACAGCTTTTAATGCATTTGTATATGGCGCATCACCCCAGGTATCAGTAATATAACCAAAATTAAAGGCTTTGATAACCAGGGCAGCCCCCATCTGGAATTCCATTCCCATTTCTTCAGCCCTGTTATACAGATGATTGGCATTTCTAAGGGTGCTGTACCAGCCGCCCCAGCCTGACGGACCTACCCAGTCGAAATAATTCTCCGAACCACCCCATCCGCTTTTCTGGATGTATTGCATAGTACCACTGAAGTGTCCCCCGTGATTTCTTTGATTATATGGATCGGCCGTATTTGATATAATCGTCGGAAGCAACAGGTTAGGGTTGACAATAGAAGGATCGACCCCGTTGGGATTGACATTCAGCTCGGTTAGTTCCTCTTCACATGAATAAAATGAAACAACCGCTAAAATCAGAATTATCTTATTTAATGTTTTCATATATTCTTAGTATTTAAAAAGTTACATTTAACCTGACACCAACGGGAATTGTAAATGGATTCACGTTATACCATTCGAGTCCCTGATTGAAGGAGTTCCCGCTTAGCGTAAATGCCCTTTCGGGATCAATACCTATTTGAGCTTTTGTCCACAGTATTATATTCCTGCCGTATACCGAGACCGAAGCGTTCCGTAATCCGATACCCGGCAGCGGGGGAAGCTGATAGGTGAGCGATACCTCCCTGAGCTTTACGTAATCTGCATCGAACAATGCAACCGACCCGGGGAAACCCCAGCCATAGGTGCTCTGCCATCTGATGGTCGGTGTGCCAACGTCGCCAAGATGTTCCTGTACCATAACAAAACTACCGTTATCATCATAATAACCCTCAACACCCGGCATAAAATTCCCGTCATTCAGCGAAATCCCGCCTTCAGTGTGCGGCAGTCCGCCTAAACGTTCGATTGGACCACCTACAATTACCCAGACATGGTCAGGATTATGTAAAAGATATTTGTCGGCATTTGCCCTCAGGTATTCGGCCCGCTCTGCCGGACTCAAATGGTTGATTTTAACTGTCCTGTCAATCCATCTGTCTGTAAGGTAGTCAGATTCAGCATAGCGGTATGAGTGTGACATGAACTGGCCTCCTTTCCTCCAGTCGAAGTTTGCATTAAACGTCCAGCTTCTGTAGGAAACAGAGGTCTGCATTCCAAGGTTGAAATCAGGGTTATAATTACCAACTACTGCAGTCTGATCTCCCGGCTCCATGAACTGACTCCAGGGCCTTCCCTGCTCTCTGCCTGCTGAAGTTTTGTGAATCCATCCGTGGTAGGGAGAACCGGGATCATCAACCCGGGTTAATACCGATGATACTATTTGACCCATATCATCACCTACCCTTGTAACAGCAGAGGCATTGCCCATGCCCCAGAATCGAATATAGTCAAATCCTTCGGCAAGTTCTTCGATCCTTGTCCTGTTCCATGAGTAGACAAAATTAAGGTTAACCCTCCAGTCATTGGTCCTTACGGGTGTACCTCCTGCCAGTAATTCATATCCCCT
>SLOS01000414.1 GCA_007132365.1 Bacteroidales bacterium
AGGGATGAGTTAAAGGATATGTACAAATTCGTTCTTAATCATCAGAAATTATCTTCCAAGGGTGGTGGCGGACTCGGGTTGATTGATATTGCAAAAAAGACCGGAAACAGGATGGAATATTCTTTCCTTAACTACAACAAGGAGTTTGATTTTTTCAACCTGAATGTATTTGTATCTGAACCCAGGAATTAGCATTTTTTAAATTAAAAGTAAGAATGGAACACATAATAATTGAAGGCTCACCGAAAACTCCCTCCGTTAAATTTGATGCTGCAACAGGAATTCTGGAGATAAAGGGAAGGTCTATCCCGGAAAATTCAATCGAGTTTTACAAACCGCTTGTTGACTGGCTGGATAAATACTCCGAAAATCCGGTCTCCCAAACAGTTGTTAATATCCACCTCGAATATTTTAACACCAGTTCCTCAAAATGTATTCTTGATGTTTTTAAGAAACTGGAATTGATACACAAGGCAAAAAATGATGTTGTTGTAAACTGGTATTATGAAGAAGATGATGAAGATATGCTTGAGGCGGGCGAGGACTATGAATCCATTATCCGTATTCCCTTCAAAATGATAGAGGTGGAAGATTGAAGGCTTGCAGACTGACTTAAAATATTGATCTTTTTTTCCGGTCTTCAGGGACCGGTTTTTTTGTCTTTAAAGGTCATTTCCCGGTCAGCTTTATTCTGATTAAACCGAAAATCTCTTCAATCTTTTCCAGACCCCTCTTAAGAAGCCTGAAATATAAAATAACGAATAAAATTACCGTCATTACCCAAATTACCATGGTGTTTATCCAGAGAGTATTGAAGGTATTCCCGAAAAGTCGTTTTTCAGGTGCATAAAAATGAGCCTTGATGAATCTGCCCTCAGGTGACCGGTAGATCGGATCAACCCTTTGATAAAGCCTGTTGTCATATTCGACAATGCGTATTACTTCCCGTGAATTCCTTACAAGATCACTCAGTGCCGAGTTATGATAAGTGTCCCTTTTATCAATAAATTTCTGCCTGCCCTCTTCTGTTCGATGGTAACCGGTTATTATTTTGTCTTTTTCACTGCTGGCACTGTTATAAAGATGTATATAAAATTGATTTAGTTTTGCAAGGTACTCACCCGCTATGTCCATTATATCTGTATTGAATTCTGAAGGTGTTATGCCGGAAAAATCAATTCCCGCTTCGACCTGCCGGTTTCTATTCTGCTCTTTTACCAGTTCGTTAAGAATCAGTCTGAAATGACTCTCGGTTCTTTCCCTGTTTTGGGGGTTGCCGGGATTTCGCCTGGTATAATCCATCTTATTCTGCAGGTTGCGTATCCAGAAGTTATTCATGAATTCTGCCTGACTCATGGCTTTGTTGTAAGGGTAGAATTCCTTTTCGAAGGGGTTGTTCCTGAACTGGTAAACAGCAAGGGCTTCATAGGCCCATCTTGCAGTTATAATTTCTCCGTAAAACGGTATCTTCCCGGCTGAGGAGAGAGAGGGGTTCAACTCCTCAAATTTAACTATTATCCCGCTTAAGATAAGCTGGGGTATAACCAGGAAGGGGATCAGTATATAAATGGTCACAGCAGTTTTAAAGCTGTCGGATATGATCAGGCCCAGCACGTTTGAAAAGCACCATGCACTGAAAAGCACCAGCCAGTATTGAAAATACATCCCTTTTATTTCTGTTATGGTATTACCTACCAGCACGAAGAAAAATGCCTGTATGGCTGAGATTACAAACAATATCAGAATTTTTGAAAAAAGGTAGCCCGACCAGCTGAGATTCAGGAAAGCCTCACGTTTAAGTATCTTTCTGTCCTTTATTATCTCTTCAGCGCTTACGGTAAGGCCTATAAATATGGCAACTATAACCGACATGAAAAGATAAACAGGCACATTGAGATTGCCTGAAAAGGTGTATCCTGTTGTTGATGAAATGTTTATGTCGGTATACTTTATAATGTATGACAGGAGAAAAGCCAGTACCGGTGCTTCAAAAAAATTGATTATCAGATATTGCTGATTGGACAGCTTGGCCAGTACATCCCTTTTTACAAATACAAGAAACTGCCTGAAACGGTTTGGGATACTGAAGGATATTTCCGGCAACCCGATGTGGACAGGAGGATTGTTCTCGTTATTAAGACTATGCTGCAACTGGTAATATGCCCATTCCCAGGGTGATATTTTTCTTGAATGGGTCTGTTTTCCAAATTCGTCAAGTACATTGGTTTCAATGATATTGAACAGCTGTTCAGGGTTAACATTCCCGCACTCGTTACATTCGCTTTCACTCCAGTTGGCATGCTGAACATGCGATTTGAAGTAAATAATTGCATCGACGGGATCTCCGTTGTATATAAGGAACCCCCCTGTATCGAGAATCAACAGCTTGTCAAACATCTTAAAAATTTCGGAAGATGGCTGATGGATTACTACAAAGATCAGTTTACCCTTGAGCGACAATTCCTTAAGCAGATCCATAATGTTTTCCGAGTCCCTCGAAGAGAGTCCCGAGGTGGGCTCGTCGAGAAACAGGATTGCAGGCTCCCTTATAAGCTCGAGTGCAATATTCAGGCGTTTACGCTGTCCACCGCTGATTTTCTTGTTGAGCGGACTGCCTACCTGTATGCCTCTTATATCAAACAAACCCAACTGCTGGAGAAGGTTATTGACGGTTTTTACGACCTCCTGCTCAGTGTAATGATCAAAACAAAGTTTGGCGTTGTAATAGAGATTCTGGTATACAGTAAGCTCTTCAATAAGAAGGTCATCCTGTGAAACATGGCCGATAAGTCCCTCTACTTCTTCCTTTTCCCTGTGTATGTCAATATCATTGACCAGCACCTCTCCCTTGTATGGATCAAGGCTTCCGTTAAGGACATTCAGGAGTGTGGATTTCCCGGATCCGCTCGATCCCATAATGCCTATCAGCCTGCCAGACTGTTCGGCAAAGGATAGTCTCTGCAGACCAACATTACCGCCTTTGAAACGGTATTCAATATTATTAGCCCTGAAGATTATCTTACTTTCAGTCAGGTGGGGACTGAAGGTGGTGACAATATCACTGAAATATATTGGTTTGATCCTGGGATTCCGCAGTGAGGTGCCGCTGTCAAACACATAAACCTTATCCTGCTGCATAAGCTGTGAGTTCAGATACATCTCACTGTCTCCGATGTAGCGGACAAGGTACATGTTTATATTATCAATTCTCAGCACCCTTATTTGTCCTTCAAGGCCCTCCCTGTATATGTGCCTTGTATTACCATAGGAAAAGCCGGCATTATTATCTATTATGATGAAATTACCAGAACCCGGGATATTGTCGAAAGGGAACAAGATAAAATCCCTCATGTTCCTGTATTCCCCGGATGATATGTTGAACGTTTCCGCGACAGTGGTAATGAAATCAAACTCCTGAGGTGTAATTTCCTCAGTGTCGCTTTTGACAAACTCAAGAAGGTTTAATAAAACAATTATCTTCTGGCGCTGGTTTAGTTCTTCATTGATCCTGGTGCATATAACCAGTACACGAACCGAATCACTGGATGTTCGCTTTTTCCTTTTTGCGGCCTCACTTTGCTTTCTCTGCTGGATACTGTAATGGTTATCGAAGATTTCAAGATATTCATTTACAAGTTCCAGATTAAGCTGTCTCTTTAAAAATGCTTCCACCACAGATCTTCTGTCTTTCTTATTGCTTTCGGGACGTGCTATGATGGCGAACAACTGCATCAAAGCTCTCAGGATCTGCTGGCTCATGTTTCAGGCTGGAGGTGTTTGTAGAAGATATAATCGGTTAAGAGTTGCAGCGTTAAAAGTAAAAAATTTATTTTTTATATCCAATCATTATGTGTATATCTGTATATCAGGTGCTTATCGTATTTATATGAAGGCCGGATGTTTATCCGTGTTGCACGGACGACCTGTATGGGATATTGGCAGGAAGTTAAATTATTATTATTTTGGCTTATGGTGCATTGATTACTATATTGCACTATTATATAACCAAAAAGAATATAACATTATGAGACTGACAATCCTGATATTATTTATTGCAGTTTTCCCGGCCGGTGCCCGGGACCTGCCCGCAAAGTGGGAGGAGCTTGTGGCAAGCGACTGGGACAGGGCTCTTGAGAAATCCGGATATACCTGTATCCTGCCTATGGGGGTGCTTGAGAAACACGGACCCCATGCTCCTCTGGGATCTGATATCATACATGCGCGTGAGTGGGCTGCACGTGCGGCGGAAATTGAATATGCAGTGGTCTTCCCCGAGTTTATCTACGGCCAGGTTTATGAAGCTATGCATCAGCCGGGGACATTTACCATCCCCAGCGATCTTATGTGGTCGCTGCTCCAGGCTACTGTAGATGAGATTGCCCGTAATGGGTTTAAAAAAATTCTGATCCTGAACGGACATGGGGGTAATAACCATTTTATCAGGTACTTCATCCAGGCCCAACTGGAAAAAAAGCGTGACTTTGCGGTCTACCTCCATACACCCCCGGCAGATCCCGAACAGAACCGGAAAATCATGGAAATGAGAAAATCTGACCCTTCATATGACGGGCATGCAGGCGAAAGGGAAACATCAACCCTTCTTTACCTGCGTCCCGACCTGGTTATCCAGGACAGGGCGGATGATGAGTCAGGGAAAAACCTGGCCAGACTTGAACTTACTGACCTTTACACCGGTATCTGGTGGTATGCAAGCTACCCTAACCATTATGCGGGTGAGGGATCAGCTGGTTCACGAGAACTTGGGAAACTGATAACGGATCACTACGTTGAATCTGTTGTAAGAAACCTCAGGGTAATAAAAAATGATATCAGAACAATTGAATTGCAGGATGAATTCTATAAAAGGGTTGAAAAGGGTTTCAGACAGGAATAATAAAGACCTGTTTACACCGGGAAGTCTTGATCTCTGATATAACAAACAAAAGAATCTGGCGGATAGCCTATCCGATAATACTTGGCAGCATAGCGCAGAACCTGATCAATGTAACAGATACGGCATTCCTGGGGCGTCTCGGTAAAATTGAGCTGGGTGCGGCAGCCATAGGCGGGGTCTTTTACCTTGCGATAATAATGTTTGGATACGGGCTTGGACTTGGTACACAAATAATTGTGGCCAGAAGATCAGGAGAGGGGAGGCAGGAAGGTATCGGGACCGTTATGGAGCATTCCCTGGCTACCCTGGTTCTTTCGTCGGTATTGATATTCGGACTGATCAAGTTTTTTTCGCCAGGTTTTTTTTCATCTATCATAAGCTCTCAGGGAGTCTTTGAAGCCACCCGTGACTATATGAAGTTAAGGTCATGGGGAATATTCTTCGCATTTATAAACATAGGCTTCAGTGCGTTTTATATTGGGATAACCCGTACCGGTGTAATCACGTGGTCTACTGTCCTTATGGCCGTTATTAACATCTTCCTGGATTATGTCCTGATTTTCGGCAAGATGGGGTTTCCTGAAATGGGGATAAGAGGAGCAGCTGCAGCCTCGGTTTCAGCAGAAATGTCGGTAACGGCCTTTTTTGTATTCTATACTCTCTCCCTGACCGATTTGAAGAAATATAATCTGTTTACATTCACCGGATTCAATTTTGAATTATGGAAGCGGCTGGCAGGAATTTCATTGCCGGTCATGATACAGAACTTCATTTCCCTTGCAGTATGGTTTGTGTTCTTTGTATTTGTCGAGAAGATGGGGGAAACCCAGCTTGCCATATCTAATATAATAAGGAGTGTTTATGTTATACTTATGATTCCGATCCAGGGCTTCTCGTCGGCAACCAACACCCTGGTAAGTTTCCTGATAGGTCAGGGCCGCCTGGCCGGCGTGCTGCCCGTCATATATAAAACCTCATGGCTCTGTTTTCTGATGGTAATGGTGTTTGTCGTTTTCAGCCTGTTGATGCCTTCAGAGATTATAGGTATTTATACCGATGATCCGCTGCTGGCAGAAGGTTCAATACCTGTTTTGCATGTCGTCTCGGGCTCGGTGATCTGTTTTGCCTTTGCCATGGTCTTTTTATACGGGGTATCAGGTACCGGAAAAACCCAGGTGGCCCTGATTATGGAAATGGTGGTCATAACTGTTTATCTTATCGCAGCCTATCTTTTTGCAAATGTTCTAAGTTTTTCGATTGCTCTGGTATGGACGGTGGAATTTATCTATGCGATACTGTTGTTTTTGTTATCATTTCTCTATCTCAAGTCCGGAAACTGGAGGAAGGCATCCCGGCAGATCTGATGATAACGGTTTTCTGCAGCTTATCCCCGACCAGTACAATTATTGCAATCCTTTCCAGGCGACAAACTGTCCTGTCCTGAGCGCGGAAATGCGCCATATTTACAGTTATTTACCCGTATTATGCTTTGGCAATGATTTTGATCTTCAGATGAAATACAACCTGCAGTAAACAGGTAAAGGGGGAATAAAACAATCAATGACAAGTAATAAGCAAAAGATATAGAAGAGATGAATCTGAATAATTTTACCATAAAATCCCAGGAGGCAATCCAGCAGGCATTTTCAATTGCATCGGGCTTTCAGCACCAGGCTGTTGAGACGGGCCATATAATGAAGGCCCTGCTCAATGCCGATGAACATATTACGGGATTTCTTTTTAAAAAGCTGAATGTGAATCTACAGAACTTTGCGAAAGTACTGGACAGTATTATAGGGTCTTATCCGAAGGTTTCAGGCGGCAGCCAGTATTTGTCAGATTCGGCAACAAAAGCGCTCCGGAAGGCAACTGATCATTCAAAAGATGCAGGTGATGAATTTGTTTCAGTAGAACATCTGTTGATGGGTTTGTTCTCTGCGGGCGACCAGGTTTCGCAGATGATGAAAGACAGTGGTGTGACTGCAGGTGACCTCAAAAAGGCCATAGCAGAACTGAGGAAGGGTGCCAAAGCCACCAGCCAGTCCGCCGAAGACAGCTTCAATGCACTTAACCGGTTTGCCTTGAATCTTAATGAGATGGCCCGTGTCGGGAAACTGGATCCGGTTATCGGGAGGGATGAAGAGATAAGGAGAATACTTCAGATACTGTCAAGAAGGACCAAAAATAATCCAATACTTATCGGTGAGCCCGGGGTTGGTAAAACTGCCATAGCCGAGGGGCTGGCACACAGGATTATAAACGGTGATGTACCTGAGAACCTAAAGTCCAAACAGGTTTACTCGCTTGATATGGGTGCGCTTATAGCTGGTGCCAAATACAAGGGTGAATTTGAGGAAAGGTTAAAGGCTGTTGTAAAGGAGGTAGTTTCTTCAGATGGTGAGATTGTAATGTTCATAGATGAGATTCATACCCTCATTGGTGCAGGCAAAAGCGAAGGCGCCATGGATGCCGCCAATATTCTTAAACCGGCGCTTGCCCGGGGTGAACTCAGGGCCATAGGTGCCACTACCCTTAATGAATACCAGAAATATTTTGAAAAAGACAAGGCACTTGAGCGTCGCTTTCAGATAGTAATGGTTGATGAGCCGGATGTGATGAGCGCTGTTTCTATTTTACGGGGACTGAAGGAGAGGTATGAGACCCATCATAAGGTGAGAATAAAAGATGATGCTATAATATCGGCGGTTGAACTTTCGCACAGGTATATTACCGACCGTTTCCTGCCGGACAAGGCTATTGATTTGATTGATGAGGCTGCTTCCAGGCTTCGGCTTGAGATGAACTCGGTGCCTGAAAATATTGATGAGATTGAGCGAAGGATCAAACAGCTTGAGATTGAGAGAGAGGCAATTAAGCGTGAGGGGGACCGTAAAAAAGAATCAGAACTCTCTGCCGAACTGGCAAATCTGAATGAGGAGAAAAATAAACTCCGGGCGAAGTGGGAAAATGAACGTGAGGTCATCAGCAATATCCAGAAACTGAAAGAGTCGATCGAGAATATGAAGCTGGAGGCAGAACAGGCTGAAAGGCAGGGAGAATACGGTAAGGTGGCAGAATTGAGATATGGACGGATAAAGGAGGCCGAAGCCGGTATTGAGAAGTTTAAGCAGGAGCTGCAGGATAAACAGGGTGAGAGCGCCCTTATCAGGGAAGAGGTTGATTCAGAAGATATTGCTGAAATAGTATGCAAGTGGACAGGCATACCGGTCAGCCGCATGCTTCAGAGTGAAAGAGAAAAACTCCTTTCTCTTGAAGACGAGCTGCATAAAAGGGTAGTGGGCCAGGATGCAGCGCTTCAGGTTGTATCTGATTCAGTAAGAAGAAGCAGGGCGGGACTACAGGATACAAAACGTCCTGTCGGGTCATTTATTTTTTTAGGAACAACTGGTGTAGGCAAGACTGAGCTGGCACGGGCGCTTGCAGAATTCCTGTTTGATGACGAAAACCTTATGACCCGCATTGATATGTCAGAATACCAGGAAAGACATTCTGTTTCAAGACTCATAGGGGCTCCTCCCGGTTATGTTGGATATGAAGAGGGAGGGCAGCTCACTGAGGCTGTCAGGAGAAAACCTTATTCAGTTGTTTTACTTGACGAAATTGAAAAGGCACATCCCGATGTGTTTAACATTTTGCTGCAGGTCCTTGATGATGGCAGGCTTACAGACAACAAGGGAAGGGTAGTTAACTTCAGGAATACTATCATTATTATGACCTCAAATGTTGGTTCGCACATAATTCAGGAAAATTTTGATA
Source organism: Bacteroidales bacterium (assembly GCA_007132365.1). Classification (GTDB taxonomy): domain Bacteria; phylum Bacteroidota; class Bacteroidia; order Bacteroidales; family PUMT01; genus PXAP01. The sequence goes on from SLOS01000414.1 coordinate 8,672, forward strand.
AGCTGAACGGATTGGGAAGAGATGAGATGTTTGAAAATTCCCGTAAACAGGTATTCGAACTGCTTAAGCAGACAATAAGGCCGGAGTTTCTGAACCGAATTGATGACATAATAATGTTCAAACCGCTTACCGGGGAGGAGATAAGGGAAATCGTGCGATTGCAGCTCGGTCAGGTAAGGAAGTTGCTTGAATCCAACCATGTTAGTTTTGAGATAACCGATCGTGCTGTAGATCTTCTTACCAGGCTCGGGTTTGATCCTCAATACGGAGCGAGACCCGTAAAAAGGGTTATCCAGAAATATCTTCTCAACGAAATGTCACGCCAGATACTTGCCGGCAAGATTGACAAGCAGAAAACACTGACCATAGATGTGGATGACGATGGGGACAGACTAGTTTTCATAAATTAGCCCGTATCCCCTGACCGGTCAGGTTATAGGTGAGGCCGCTGTCAGGAAAAGCTTTCCAGGCACTCTTCCCTGCTGCCGTATATTTCAAAAACCTTATCCAGTTGCAGGAGCCTGAACACTTTCATTACACCGGGAGTTACATTGCATATGCGTAAGATCCCTGAGTTGGTCCTTGCTCTCCTCATTAATGAAAGAAGGGCTCCGAATCCTGAACTGTCGATAAAGGAAATATTGCCAAGATCCATAATAAGCCTGGTGCCCGGTACTTCAAAATGACCGCCTGCCTCCTTTTTTACCGCATCAGAATTAATGCTGTTTAGTTTGTTGGTTAGTTCAAAAGAGCAGACTATCACACCATTTGACCTTTCTGCTTTTAGCATGGCTAAGTTTTTAAAGGGTTTTGGAAATCTGTCTTAATTCCTTTGCCGCAATTATAAACTGCTGTTCAATTTTTTCCACGTAAGTAGGATATAAATCAATATTTTTGCCTTCCCTTGTATCTGTTTCCAGATCTCTAAGGTCATCGGCCAGTTTATGCATACCCATAATCAAAGCAGAAGCCTTTGACTTATGGGCAAGCTTTTCCAGTTCATTCCAGTTTCCGGCATTAAGGGCATTACTCAACCGGCTTATGTACTCAGGTACTTCGGTTATAAATATATTTATCATCTCCAGCATCAGCTCCCGGTCACCGCCGGACATTTCTTTCAGGTAATCAAGATTAACGGTCTTTGACATAATTTTCTGGAAGTAATCCTTGTAATTCTGAAATATAAGATATCAGATTATAAAAGTAATGTTTTTTGATTAAGTTTTTGTTATTTAGAAGTAATGTAAAATTAATGAAATTATTGATTTCCAGTTTATGTTTCTGCCGGATGATTATAAGTATATCACCAAAATAGTTACTTTTGTGTAGCCTGATTATTCTGTGATAATATCTAATCCTGTTTTTCAAATGAAGCAAACTGCCTTTACTGGTATTCACATAAAAATGGGTGCAAAGATGCATCCGTTTGCCGGTTTCAATATGCCCCTTGAATACAGCGGTATCAATGATGAGCACAGGACAGTCCGGCAATCAGCCGGAGTTTTTGATGTCTCCCATATGGGCGAGTTCCGGGTGAAGGGCCCCAGGGCTGCAGAGTATCTCCAGTATCTTACAACCAACGATATAACCCGGCTCTCTGACGGGATGATTCAGTACACCTGTTTCCCGAATGGAAAAGGTGGAATAGTTGATGACCTGCTGGTTTACAGGATCGGGGAGGAATCTTACATGCTTGTTGTGAATGCGTCCAATATTGATAAAGACTGGAGCTGGTGTGTTCAGCATGCAGAGAAGCACGGTATAGCTGTTGGAGAGGAGCTCTATAACGCTTCTGATGATATAGCACTTCTTGCTGTACAGGGACCCCTGGCAATGAAAGTGATGCAGAAATTAACCGTTGAACCGGTAGAGCAGATGAAGTTTTATACTTTTAAAAAAATAGATATAGCCGGGATAAAGAATGCTGTTTTTTCTGTAACGGGGTATACCGGTTCAGGAGGTTGTGAGATATATGTGGCAAATGAGGACGGGCCTGCATTATGGGAAGCGGTATTTGCGGCCGGCAGGGATTATGGTATCAAACCTGCCGGTCTGGGAGCCAGGGACACTCTGCGGCTTGAGATGGGTTACTGCCTCTATGGAAATGACATAGATGAAACCACCTCTCCAATAGAAGCAGGGCTTGGCTGGATTACCAGATTTGTTGACCACAACAATTTTATAGATAAGGAGTTTCTTCTGCATCAGAAAACTGAAGGACCTGAAAGGAAGCTGGTTGGGTTTGTTATGAAAGAGAAAGGTATTCCGCGCCGTGACTATGAGATTGCCGATAATAATGGTAATGTAATAGGCAGGGTAACCTCCGGAACTATGTCGCCAATGATGAACAATGGTATTGGCATGGGATATGTTCAGACAGGTTTTTCCGGGCAGGGAACAGAAATAAATATCCTGATCAGAAAAAAGAGTCTGAAAGCAGAGGTTGTCAGCTTTCCCATATACAAACCGTAAAGCTGGAAGTACTGATAACTGGTAATAATTTTATACCCGGTCATATTACCGGAAATTTTATTTTTATTCATGAGGGATACAGGAAAAAAGAAAATTGAAGTATGTTATTCACCGGCACTTTATCCGTTTTACCGGAATGATAATGCCGTTGTTGTGGTTTCGGATATTCTCAGGGCAACCACGGCAATATGCGCAGCCTTTGAAAACGGCGTTAAAAACCTGATCCCTGTAGCCGGTCTTGATGAGGCCAGGGAATGGAAAAAAAAAGGATATCTTGTGGCTGCCGAGAGAGATGGGATAGTCCTGGATTTTGCCGATTTCGGGAACTCGC
>SLOS01000250.1 GCA_007132365.1 Bacteroidales bacterium
AAACCAGCAGAAAATGTTTTATGGAATTTTAAGATTGTAAACCGGAATGCAGTCAAAACCTGAATAAAAAACTAAAAAGGGGACAACGATTGCAGAAATCTGTCCCCTTTTTAACAAGAATTTAATTTATTATATCTCCATAACTACCAGTTACCAGGTAAAACAGAATACTCCTGAACCTTAATAAGGATTCCCTGTTCCCTGTAATAACCACATTCTTGACCACGCGCTGTCGTCACCATCCTGGGCAGTGAATGGTGTCTGCTGCAGTCTTGAAGCAGCATCCTGGTAATTCCGCAGATTTCTTGATCTTTCATTACCATCATATTCAAAACGTATTGGTATTGCCAACCGCACCCCATAATTCCCGAAGGTCAGTTCAGGATATCCGGTCCTTCTCCAGTCGCACCATGCTTCATGCGCAATTGTCCAGTTGGCTATCCACTTCTGTTCAATGATCTGACTGAGCGAACCATCATATGCGACACCGGGTTCAGTGATATAAGCGGAGAATTGATCACTCACACCCCAGGTGTCGAATGATGCTTCAATGCCCTTTTCATACCATTCCTGCTGGTTTCCTACATTCCAGCCCTTCTGAGCCGCTTCTGCCAGTATGAAACATACCTCTGCGTAGGAGATCATCCTTGCCAGCAACATTGGACCACTACCGGCCTGGTACATATCAGCCAGTGCTGACACATGAACATTTGAACCTCCCTGAATGGGAGAAGGGTTGAGATTATAGGTGGAACCATCGTGCTGATGATATGAGAGAGGTATTCCTACAAACCGGTTGGTATCAACAATGTGTAACCCGGCATCACGATAGGCAACCCAGGTATCCGGATGATAGACCCGAAGGTTATTGGCTTCCAGATGGTCAGGATGAATGTGCCTGACACCGTCAATTATATTATCACCGGGATGCTCTTCCGAAACCTTTATCGGGATGCGTACAGGATTAAACCAGACCCCGAGCCTGGGATCATTATACCCCATTAGCACATCCCTTAAACCTGCAGCAAGCTGGACCCTTTCATAGCCTCTGCCGGTATCGTCAAATTCCCTGTTCCAGGGCCATGCATCGGCCAGAGATGTCCCGCCATAAGCCATCGATGCATCGTCGGCAGGGGAAGTAAAAATAGGATATGTTGCAGGGTTTCCCACTATTTCCTCGATGCCGGACCTTGCAAAATCAGGCAGTTTCTCCGATACCCTCATATAATATCTCAGCATGAGGGAGTTTGCAAGCTTTCTCCACTTGGCGGGATCACCGCCATAAAGAAGGTCGGAACTGGGACTGATGCCCTGATATTCACCCCGGCTTTTGGATAGCAGGGTGTTGGCCTCCCTCAACTCGTTTATTATCCCTCTGTAAATGGTCTCCTGCGTATCAAATACCGGGAAATAGTAATCCTGTTCACCTTCAATAGCTTTTAACGCATTTGTATATGGCGCATCACCCCAGGTATCAGTAATATACCCATAATTGAAGGCCCTGAGAACCAGGGCAGCTCCCATCTGGAATTCCATTCCCATCTCTTCAGCCCTGCTATACATATGATTGGCATTTCTAAGATTGCGGTACCAGCCGCCCCAGCCCTGAGTACCTACCCAGTCGAAGTAATTTTCTGAACCAGCCCATCCGCTTTTCTGTATATATTGCATAACACCACTGAAGTGCCCCCCGTGATTTCTATTGTTATAATCATCTGCCGTATTTGATATAATCGTCGAAAGCACCAGGTTGGGGTTGACTATATCAGGATCGACCCCGTTGGGGTTGACATTCAGCTCGGTTAGTTCCTCCTCACATGAATAGAATGAAACAACCGCTAAAATCAGAATTATCTTAATTAATGTTTTCATAAATTCTTAGTATTTAAAAAGTTACATTTAACCTGACACCAACGGGAATTGTAAATGGATTCACGTTATACCATTCAAGTCCCTGATTGAAGGAGTTTCCGCTTAGCGCAAATGCCCTTTCAGGATCAATACCTATTTTAGCTTTTGTCCACAGTATTATATTCCTGCCGTATACCGAGACCGAAGCGTTCCGTATTCCGATACCCGGGAGCGGGGGAAGCTGATATGTGACTGAAACCTCCCTCAGCTTTAGGTAATCTGCATCGAACAATGCAACCAACCCGGGCAAACCCCAGCCATAGGTGCTCTGCCATCTGATAGTCGGCGTGCCAACATCGCCAAGATGTTCCTGTTCCATGATAAAATTACCGTTTTCATCATAAGAACCTGCAACACCAGGCATAAAATTACCGTCATTCAGGGAAATCCCGCCTTCCTCATGCGGGAGTCCGCCTAAACGCTCCAGTGGGCCACCCACAATTACCCAGACATGGTCAGGATTATGTAAAAGATATTTGTCAGCATTGGTCCTCAGATATTCGGCCATTTCTGCCGGACTTAAATGATTGATTTTAATTGACCTGTCAATCCACCTGTCTGTCAGGTAATCAGATTCGGCATAACGGTATGAGTGTGACATGAACTGGCCTCCTTTTCTCCAATCGAAGTTGGCATTAAACGTCCAGTTCCTGAAGGAAACGGAGGTCTGCATTCCAAGGTTGAAATCAGGGTTGTAATTACCAACCACTGCATCCTGATTTCCCGGATCCATTAGCTGATTCCAGTGTATTCCCTGTTCTCTTCCTGCTGCAGTTTTGTGAACCCATCCGTGGTAGGGAGAACTGGGGTCATCAACCCGGCGTAAAATCGCGGATACTATCTGCCCGATATCATCACCTACCCTTGTAACAGCAGCGGAATTACCCATGCCCCAGAATTGAATCCAGTCAAATCCTTCGGCAAGTTCTTCGATCCTTGTCCTGTTCCATGAGTAGACAAAATTAAGGTTAACCCTCCAGTCATTGGTCCTTACGGGTGTACCTCCTGCCAGTAATTCATATCCCCT
>SLOS01000421.1 GCA_007132365.1 Bacteroidales bacterium
GTTGCTGTTCCCTGGCTTGTTAATATCATACCTGAAGGATCAGTGGTGCCGTTATTGGTTTCAAAATATAAAGGTACCGGCAGATACTTTATTAATTCATTCCTGCTGTCATAAGCACCAACAGTAATGGGATCTCCCAGAGGTTGCCCCATTTTACCGGTTTGATTATTGCCCCGTTCTATCGCAAGTCTCGATGGGGCTAAATATATATTTTTACGGTATTCGGCTTTAACCGCCGTCCACATTTTCCATGTTGCCCTATCTATATGAAACAATGAAAGGTTTAAAGAAGCGCCTGCTTTTATTCCTGCATCGGCAGACAACTTCCAGTTCCAATCCGCTGACAACTGGTCATTTATCTCTGCAACTGCACTTAAAGAGGCTGTTGCCTCAAGAAACCCACCAACAGTCAATTCAGGCCCTATTACACCTAACACATATATCTCTGTTTCTAAAATTAAAGATATTCCTGTAGTTAATTCAATTTTCGCCTTTAGCTTTAGTCCACTCTCAGATCTGTGATCAGGTTCATAATACCAGACAGGTTCTGGTAAATCCCTATCCAAATCAATTCCCAGGACAATATCATATTCGTCCTTTTCGTAGTATTCTAATTCAAGTTCACCCATCACCTTGAAATCGATTTCAAATGCTAACTCAAAGTTTGCAGAAACTGGAAATGAAGGAATTATAAAACTACCCAAAGGAATACGGAATGGATCCGGATCGAATCCCTGTGCCAACCTAATATTAAAACTCAATTCCCTGTCAATATCGGTATATATATTTGCCCGTAACTGTTTCATGTTACCAAGAAAATAATTCTTGTCTTTATATAATAACAACAGCCAATCAGGCACGGCAGCGGCCTCCAGCCACTTTAACAGTTCGGAACCAGCTTTTACAGGTTCATAATGCATAAACAGATCAATTGCAGGATGCAGAGTTAATGACCCTTCAGCGGAAATATAGGAGTTACCTGATTCCCAAAGCTTGGCGGACAGGTCTAATTTGCACAAGGCATCAGGACTTGATGTGAATTCCAATTTGTATTTTTCATCAAATTTGGATTCAAATTTTATCTCTATATCTGCAAGTGGAAGTTCAGAACCAACTAACTTATGTGGATATTTCGAATTAATTTTTGAGCGGTTATCGGGCGTGCTGAACTCGAGTATAGCATTTTCATAATTAAAATACATGTCCAATGTCGTTTGAAAACCTTTAACTATCAAAGCTAAAATGCCTTTTAGCTGACTCCCTTTTGTCGAGGTGTTTTCTACTTCAGAAATAAATAAAACTTTTCCTCCTTTATCACCAATGGGAATATAGATAACAGTTCCGGGCTGGATCTTCTCAATATCTTCGTGTGTTGCTTCAATTGTTAACTCATATTTTGGAAATTTCACACCATGGTACTCAAAGGTATCAACTGCTTCAATTTCAAAAACAACGGCTGAAGATAGGTCAATAACTGTCTGTTCAACATTTATTTTGACTCCCTCACCTTCAACAATAACCGGATCCTTGTCCTGTTCAATGGTATCTTTCTGGCAGGTTAAAATTACAAGCAGAAGAAATAGGGGAAGTATTGGCAAAAAGTACCTGTTTTTCATAATTGTAGTATTTATCTGATAATGCAGGTTATTGTTTTTATTTCGTTTTTCCTTAGGGGTTTGGCAAAGGTTACTACTTCATAGTAATTGTTCAGTTCACCCTTTTCAGCATAGAAATAGTAAATATCTTCAGAGAGATCCTTAAACAGGGCCTTACCTGAATCATCAGTAGTTTTTGTTTGTACCTCGTTTTCTTTAAGATCAAAATCTTCCTCTGAATTGTAAAGTTTGATGGTTGCACCTGCGATGTTATTATCGGATAAATCTTTTACTGTTATCTCCAGTTGAGGGGCTACATCTATTTCAATATATTCCTTTTCTGTGCAACCTGCAAGAAGCATAATGCTTAACATAATTGTTAAAAGGATTTTGTTTTTAATATTTCCCATACTGGTCATAGTATTGTCGATTTAAGCTGTTATTTGCTAAAAATATTTCTTCTATGCAGAAATTGGCACTCTATTATACAAAGTGCTGCTATAAATGGTTTAGTATTGCACATATAATCCATTGGATTGAAACGAAGTAAAAATTCATAGGCTTGAAGAATATAGACCTGTTAACCCCAACCTAACCAAAGAAAAAAATCGCTGAAATCAGACTATCCACCACCGATGGAGGTGGCTTAAACCCCGATTTTTGCTTCACACCGCGAATTTTTTAGTCACACATGCCTTTCTGGCAAATCTTCGCCAAAACATTACAGCGCCCAAAGTTAAAGCCATTTGGCACAAATATAGGACGCAGGTTTTAAAGATTCAGCAAACAAGTTACAAATTTTTCATTTAATCACTTTTTGAATTTGATCAAAATATTCTTTTTATAATTAAATCCACATTTACTTATGATTAATGCACAATTTTGATCAAAAACAAAAACCAAAAAACAAAAGGCCTTCAGGAAACCCGATCTTAAAACAAGGTGAAGGTTCGAAAGGGGAGGGGTTTGTGCATTTTTGTTTGAGTGACGACTAACGGGAGGAACGAGTTAAAATGCACGGGTGAGAACCGAGCCGTAGTTTTATCCGGATTTAATGTCAGCCTTGATTTTTTGGTTTTATGAGCGCAGGATGAGCATGGGTATAGCAAACTTGAGCCGTTTACCGGCGAAATTTGCATATACTTATGCGGGAGAAGGCAGAATTTTTTATGAAGAAATGATTGTTGATGCTTAAAAGATTAGATATAAAGATATTAAGTCAGTTAATATAAAGTAAAACTTTTTTGAGCGCGGACAATATAACCGCAGTGCAGGCAGGTGTGATGGCATTGCGCATACAAAAATTTTTCACATATTCTCATTGAAAAATTTTTTA
>SLOS01000161.1 GCA_007132365.1 Bacteroidales bacterium
ATGCACATACCTGGTCATATTGCCGCTCGTATAATCCCTTCCCAGCGTATCACTTCCGTGGATGATCGTATATCTGGCATATTCCCCGAGAGCCGGTTCACCAAATGCATGAAGCGCTATGCGGACAGTATCATTTACAACCCAGTTTACCCCGGCTGCGGGAAGGTCAAACTGTATCGCCCCGTTTTCATATAGGTTTATAACCTTATTAAGTGGTCCGCCGGTAATGACAAGGGTCTCGTAAGTACCCCCGTTAAACTCGTTAATTGCATCCAGGGAAGCATTCCGTGACAACCACCCCTCAACTAAAAGAATATTGGCATCGACAGGACTGCTTTGTGCCAGCCATTCATCCGTTTCGCTGTTGAAAAAAAACAGGAGTACAGCCAGGGAAGAGAGTAAAAAAGCTGCCACGAAAGCCAGGGAATACAAAATTGTGCGGATCATGATTTGAAGAGATGAAGCACCTACAGGCCAAACTCAGTTCAAAGGCTGTTAAGCCGTAAAACAGCCTGCCTGATATTATTGAATAACCTGCAGGCCTTGCAATGTGGGCTGTACTGGACTCGAACCAGTGACTTCCACCCTGTCAAGGTGACACTCTAAACCAACTGAGTTAACAGCCCAGATAACGATAAAAACGCAGCTTCCGGATGCTCCGGGGGAGAATTACCGGTAAACTTATTTTCACAAAAATAACTCTCAGTAAGCTAATCACCAAAATTTATTCTATTTTTACTTCTAATATATTCAAGCCTGACAAAATCGTATCTGTCAGACATTCCCTCGGGAATGTTATTTAAACTCACTATTTGAGATGGCTAATAAAGAAATGGATATTACAACCAGCAAAAAGAAGGAGGAACAGTTTCTGCTCCAATCCCTTGTTCTTGATCAGATATCTGATAACATTACCGTAACCGATCTCAATGGTATGATTAAATATGTGAACAAGGCAGAATGTGAAATGATGAGCTGCACCCCTGAAGAACTTATCGGGAAACATGTCAGTATTTATGGAGATGTACCGGTGAAAAGCGGCATCAGTGAACCAATCTATGAATATGCCCGGACACAGGGCAGCTGGCGGGGTGAAGTCTACAAATTCAATAAAAGGGGGGATAAGTTCTTTCTGGACAACAGGATCCGTCTGGTTTATGACAAAAACGGAAAGCCTGTTGGAATGTGCTGCGTTTCAACAGATATTACCGAAAGGAAAATGGCAGAAGAGACACTCAAACAGAATGAAAAGAAACTCCGCGAGCAAAATGTAATTTTACAGGCCCTTAATGAGGAACTTTATAAAAGCAATGTAAGAGTAAAGGAAATCAATGAAGAGCTTTTTCTGGCCAGGAAAAAAGCTGAAGAGAGTGACAGGTTAAAATCGGATTTCCTTGCCAATATGAGCCACGAGATAAGAACTCCTATGAACGGGATACTGGGATTTACCAGTCTCCTGAGCAGAACAGACGTCAACCCGGCAAAGCAAAAGCTTTATGTTCAGATAATTGAACAAAGCGGCCACAGGATGCTGGGAATAATAAACAACATAATTGATATTTCAAAGATTGAATCAGGCCTTGTTGAAGTAATCAGGGAAGAAACAGATCTGAACAGAGTTTTCAGGGGCCTTTATGATTTTTTCCGGCCCGAAGCAGAAAATTCCGGGATATCCCTGTATCTGCATACGGGACTTCCGGATGATGATTGCACCTATGAGACTGATCGTCAGAAACTGGAGCAGATAATCTCCAACCTGCTTAAGAACGCTGTTAAATTCACCCAAAAAGGTCAGATTGATTTCGGTTACAGAATCAGAGATACACACATGGACTGTTTTGTGCGCGACACAGGCTCCGGTATTGATGAAGATGAAAAAGAAAGGATTTTTGAACGGTTCTGGAGAGGAAAAGTTTCCCGTGTACGGAAAAGCGATGGTACAGGACTCGGGCTTGCTATAACCAGGTCATTGACCAGGTTGCTCGGCGGAGATATATTTCTGGAATCAGAAAAGGGTAAAGGTTCTGAATTTACTGTTAGTTTTCCCCTGTCTGCGGGTTATGCGGCAGAAATAAAAAGGAAGAAACTGAAAGCTGAATCAGCGGCTCCGAAAAAGGAGAGCAATGAGCTAACAGTCCTGATTGCAGAGGATGACTATTTTTCTGCCGAATATATGAAAGCCATACTTGAGACCCGGGCTTCAAAAATATTAATTGCGGAAAACGGTGTAAAAGCTGTTGATCTGTGCAGGGGAAACCCTGATATTGACATTATTCTTATGGACATAAAGATGCCTGAAATGGACGGGCTTGAAGCTACCCGCAAAATCAGGGAATTCAATTCCCACATACCCATCATCGCCCAGACCGCCTTTACCCTGCAAAATGACCGTCAAAGGGCGTTGGAAGCCGGCTGCAGTGACTATATAGCCAAGCCGGTAAACGCTGAGGATTTGCTTGATAAAATAAAAAAGTTACTTTAGTTTTGACCAAAAAAAGAAAGCCTTGAAAATGAAGAGAGGATATTTGCGGATATACACCGTGGCCATAACTGGGGTATTAATAATCTTTTTTTGCAGTTGCAGAAAAGATGATAAAGATGAGTACAGGCTTGAATCGGGAACAGTCAGGGACATTGACGGCAATACATATAAGACCGTCATCATTGGCTCCATGGAATGGATGGCTGAAAACCTCAGAACCACAAGGTACAATGACGGCAGTTCCATTAATTATCCGGGGACTGATAATAATAAATGGGAAAAAAACACAACAGGCGCATACAGCTGGTACCAAAACGACAGAGACACATACAAGGAAACTTATGGTGCACTATACAACTGGCACGCTGTAAAAACCGGCAGATTATGTCCTGCCGGCTGGCGTGTACCTAAGGATGACGAATGGACGGAGGCGAACAGGAGTCTGGCCG
>SLOS01000294.1 GCA_007132365.1 Bacteroidales bacterium
CAGCATATGAGTGACCATCAGGATGAGGTAAAAAAGTCCCTGTTCCCTTATCGCCGTCCCCTCTCAAAACCAACAAATTATGAATTCCAAGAAAATCAAGGTCAATCAGGGCATCTTCAGTCTCCTGCCTTGAAAACCCCCCGCAAATAATATGCGGAACAACGTCAATACCGTATTTGTGATAAATTGCTGCAGCCATCCCTACTGTCCCCGGCCTTTTCTTAAGGACTTTTTTATAAATTGAACCATCAGGCAGCCTGGATATCACCGACTCTTCACGATGATATGTGATATTTATACAGGAGGGGTTGAACTCCCTTAGACTGTCAATCGTATCATAAACACTTTTAATACTGCTTCCCCTTAACGGGGGAAGCAGCTCAAAGGAAATCCTTGTTCCTTTCCCGTCAAAATAATCTGTAACCCTCATTGTTTTTTTATATCGCCGGTTCAAGTCGCGGGTTGCTGAATAACCTGCTGCAAAAATAACCCTAAATGTACATGAATTTTTTTTATCCGAAAATACACACAGACGGATAAAAAAAATTCATGGGAAAGCGCAGCGGTTCCGACTGCAAGTCTGAATTTTGTAATTTTTAGATATAAAATTCAGGCTTTTTACAGGAGAAATATACATTAAATTTTTTCCGGGTAAAATTACACAAGGTCAGTGGTTCATTTCTTAATTGTGGAAGATTCCCTCATTTTTTCCGAATAATTCCACACTTATCTCAATTGTAATGATCCCGGAGCTGATATAAAGCAACTACATCAGGGTAAAATGATCCGGTCCCGTCAGTGTATCTGCCCAGAAACAAATATTCAGGTTATTGGCATAATGCTTGCCCTACCAATATACAATTCAGGATTGTGTTATACTGAGTACCTCATAACCGGCAAAAGACCGGTTATGATTAAATGTAAATTTTTAAATATTAAAAACCCACTCATTATGTTAACAACAACTCTATTCCCGGGAAGATATGTACAGGGCCCTGATGCACTGAAACATCTGGGCGATGAAATAAAAAGGTTTGGTGAAAAAGGATTTATAATAACAGACCCTTTTGTTTATGACGAAATATTACCGGCCTATTTGCCTGAGATCAATAAAAGCGTAAAAACAGACCAGGAAAGTTTTGCAGGAGAATGCACTGACAAAGAGATAGAAAGACTTTCAGGGATTCTCAAAGATAAAAATACTGATGTTGTAACAGGTTTCGGAGGGGGGAAAACCATTGATACGGCCAAGGCTGTTGCCTACAAATTAAAAAAGCCTGTGATCATAATCCCAAGTCTGGCTTCAACCGATGCACCCTGCAGCGCACTTTCGGTCATTTACACAGAAGAGGGTGAAGTTGAACGGTATCTCGTACTTCCCGAAAACCCTAATGTGATAATCGTTGACACTAAAATAATAGCAAATGCTCCTTCAAGGTTTCTTGTTGCCGGTATGGGAGATGCACTTGCAACCTGGTTTGAGGCTCAATCATGCATGCAGGGTTATGCTCCGAATATGACCGGGAATCATGGTTCAATGACTGCTTATTACCTGGCCAATCTGTGTTTTGAGACTCTTCTGGAGTATGGAGAAGCTGCCAGGGAAGCATGTGAGGCGGGAGTAACAACACCGGCCCTGGAAAAAATTGTTGAAGCCAATACACTTCTCAGCGGACTTGGATTCGAGAGTGGAGGTCTGGCTACTGCCCATTCCATACACAATGGATTGACGGTGCTCGAACAAACCCATGATTATTACCACGGTGAAAAGGTTGCGATAGGAACGCTGGCTTCACTTTTTCTTACAGATAAACCTGTAAATGAAATTGATGAAGTTTATCAGTTCTGCAAGAAGACAGGACTACCCTTTACATTGGAACATATTGGATTAAAAGAAATTTCTGATGAAGATCTTTACAAGGTTGCCAAAGCTGCGACAAAAGAGGGAGAGACTATTCACAATGAACCTGTTCCGGTGACTGCAGAAAGTGTTTTCGCTGCCCTGAAAATGGCAGATCAGTATGGTAAAAAGTTTCTTTGATCTCAGAACTTAATAAAAATAGTATGAAGCTGATATATAAATTTGACGAACTTGATAATTCCAAAGTAAAAGAGGTGGGAGGCAAGAATGCTTCGCTTGGTGAAATGTTTAAAGAGCTGGATAAAAAAGGAATAAGAATTCCCGATGGCTTTGCTTCTTCTGCCGGGGCTTACTGGCAATTTATAAAAGAGAACGAAATCCTCGACAGCCTGAAAGAAACCCTTTCTGCACTGGACAAAAATAACGGTAAAAACCTCAGGGAAGTGGGCAAAAAATGCAGGGAGATTATAATGGGTTCTTCCATACCCGGTGAGATAGAGGAAGCAATACTTCAGGGTTACAAAGATCTTAAAGAGAGGGAGAAATCTTTAAAAAGCGTTGCAGTGCGCAGCAGCGCAACAGCAGAAGATCTGCCTGATGCAAGTTTTGCCGGTCAGCATGAGCGATTTCGAAAACCAAACCCAAATTTGTCATTAAATTCCAATGACAGATTTGGGCTTAGGTTTTATTTCAAAGGTCTAGTTCAAAGCTTTAAATCCCTGCTCCAGGTCCTCTATTATATCATCAATATTCTCAATACCCACGGAAAGCCGCACCAGTCCCTGAACTACCCCGGAGGCAGCCTGCTCATCGGCAGTAAGCTGCTGATGGGTGGTGGATGCCGGATGGATTATAAGTGTTTTGGCATCCCCGACATTTGCAAGATGGCTTATCAGCTTCAGGTTATTGATGAATCCGTCTGCTGCTTCCGCACCACCCCTGATAATGAACGACAGCACTCCGCCGAAACCATTCCTGAGATATCTGCGGGCCAGTGAATTATAGGGACTTGATTCCAATCCGGGATAATTAACCTTTTCAACACGGGGATGGC
>SLOS01000229.1 GCA_007132365.1 Bacteroidales bacterium
GAACAACAATTCTGGGAAGAAATGGAGAAACGGGGTAGTCTTGATTTCATTGAGCTCAATTACCGGCCCCATCTGATCATTACCTCCCATGCCGACCAAAGCCACTGGAATCTATTCAAAAATACCGGTCCGGGCGACCCCGACAATAACTTTCAGCAATATCTGAAACCCTACTGGTACCGTAAATCCGGACGGGGTAGTATCAATTTTATGAAGAGGACGTTCCGTACATCCTTAACCAATGCTACATGCCCGGTGGCAGAATTGCCTTCCTTTATTTCGATTTTTCCGAAGTTAAGGAGTAATATCTGTTTTGGTAGGTTACTAAACAAGAGCAGAAATATTTAAAAGAAAACTCAGTATGTAGCTATAAATAAAACATACAACCCAATGCAACGCAAATTTAGTAAAAAGCAAATGAGTTATTCGGTTGCTCGCAAATTATATAACGTGACTCTTTTAAATCTCCTTGATCAACTCCTGCATCTTCTCCTCCAGCAGTTTTAAAATTTTTTGCTGCTTTTCACTGTTTATTTTTCCTGTATTGAACTTTAAACCAATAAAAGTTTTACCGGCTTTGATCTGCCATGGTTTTGCTTTATTCGGTTTTTTCCCTTGCAAAGTCCGATGCAGATCTATCTCCTGAACCTGTTTACGACTAAGCTTTTCAGAAATTACTTTTTTGTATAAATCCCATTGCTTGGGGGAGGTTTGATTCTCATCAACATCTTCAATTTTTCTTATTAGCCTTAATAACCTTACATCTTTAATGCTATTGGTCATTGTAATGTCATTTATGATACGTTTATCCATTTTCAAGGTATTGAGCACATCACCCACAAAAGTTTCGTCTTTGCCAATTGCTCGTGATAATTCTTTGTTGTTTGTAAACAACCTATTATTCAACACTTTCTGAAAGGATAACGCCAGTTCAATAGGGTTCAGATTTTTTCTATGTAAATTGCCGATAATTGAAAACATCTGAGCCTGCTGTTCATCATAATTTTTTATTATTGCTTTAATATTACCGAAACCAGCCATTTTTGTAGCCATAACCCTGCGATGACCATCTACAATTTCATATTGATTACCTGCCTCGCGAACAATGATGGGTTGCATCAAACCATTTTTCTTTATATTATCTGACAAATCATGAATTTCTTCAATAGCAGGATCATTATCATCACCACCCTGAGGTATTATACGACCCTGCCAGGGGCTTTCAACAATGTCTTTTATGGGGATAATTTTCAGGATCTCTTTGCTCATACACAATGTATTATTACTTTACCAATGCAAATTTAAACAATTTGGATAACTGTATATTAAATAAAAAAAGCTTTGGGTGAAAACAACACTTTGGACTTCCAGATTTGAAAATATTAAAACTAAGGAACAATTAACCTGCTTTGTTTAAGGTTTAAATAACATAAAACCCTTTTTATGGAAGTTTTTTTATCTTTACTCATGTTTTTCTAAACCAAAAATATCCCGATATGAGTTCACCGGTACCAAATAACACTTACCATTATTTTAAAAACCCACGCGGATTTGAAACAGAAGACCTGAATCCTGCCTATGAACAAAACTTCATGCATCAACGAAATACTTATCATTTACAATACACAATTAGGAAATCCGACAGCATGAAAAGGCAACAAACAGCAGAACAACAATATGAAGAAAAGTTACATATAGCATCGCATGAATCAGCTCAGTGGGCCTTAATTTATAATCCTTTCAATAATCATGCAAGGAAAATACTGGCTTACAATCTGCAGGCCCTTGGTCAGGATGATTTTGCTTTGCAGCAATATCAAATGGCTATTAAAGAAGAGAATGTTGATAAAGCTCACATTGTGTTGCAAAACACCCCGAAATTCATTAACCTAAAGGGCAATGGCCCGTTGGTGATGTTGCAAAATAATAAGGCATTGCAAAAAACCTTGAAGGGGAGCCAAGATAAGAAAGATCTGAATATTGGAAAACTCAGGGGTATTAATGGCAGCAGAATTACAAGTGCAAAGGCCAATAAAAGCAGCATACGGATGGTAAAAATTGCCTGGTGTATTCTGTTATTTATTTTCTTTTCACCCATGGTGATAGCACAGGAAAATAATCAGAATATCTCTGTCAGCGGCCAGGTAACCAACTGGCCAAATGGAGGGCATCCGATAACCAACGTGGTAGCAAGAGAACCGTATACACAGCAGGAACTGGCGACAACCCAAACCGATGAAAACGGATACTATAGTTTGGAAATTATAACAACATCTGTACAAAGTCTTATACAAGAAAAACAATATTTTTACATCAGTCCAAATCCATTTAACCGGCAAACAACACTTTACATTTGGTTGCAAACTCCTGATCATTTTACCCTTACTGTCACTGATATGCTGGGGCGAAGCTTAGTCCATAAAAACATATATATAGCAGAGGGTTACAAGGAAATACCATTGGAAATACCTATTCAGAATGGAATTATAGCCATTACACTACATAATCATAACTTCCGGAAAACAATCAAGGCGTTGCAAATGAATGGATTAAGCCCACAGACAAATAACACTCCCAGCTTAAACAATAGTTTAATATTAACAAGCGGTATATTGAATGTACACGAAGATTATACCCCAATCTCAAGCAATAGTTTACCCGCTGATTATCAATCTATTGACCGCTCAGTCGGTCATGACCGATTACAATCCGAACAAAGCATAAATTTACTTTTTCAAAGTGAAGGACACCTAAAAAAAGATACCGTTATAAGCTATCAAAGTCATAATGATGTAAATGTAAATCTCTCGCAAATACCACAATTCAGAGATATAAATATTAGTTACTTAGTAAAAAATAACCCAATGGACAAAAACGTTTTAGGCGCGCAAATAAATGCAA
>SLOS01000173.1 GCA_007132365.1 Bacteroidales bacterium
GGCATTTACCTGACTGATCAAGACCAGGGAGATCAACTCTGTAACCTGATCTTTTTATAATCATCCCGCCGCAACCCGGACACCGGGTATCACTGCCGTCTGAACCGGGAGGCATATTGCCCGTGTAGACAAATTTAAGCCTTTCTTTGGCCAGCTCAAAAAACCTGTTGATGACGGGCAAAGGGGTTGGGGGATTACTCAGTTTCCATGCAGGGAAACAGCGTGAGATATGCAGCACGGTATCTTCTCCCAGCTCCCCGGCTATCCAGTCGGCCATTGCGGTAAACTCCCCCTCATCATCATTAAGGCCGGAAACCACAAGATGTGTTATTTCAAGGTGCAGGCCTTTCTTCCTGATTGCCTCCATGGTCCGTTTGACCGGAGCCAGTGTGCCTTTTGAAACATCCCTGTAGAACTTGTTACTGAATGATTTCAGGTCTATATTAAAGGCGTGAATTACTTCCAGCAGCTTATCAAGAGGCCGTGAATTGATATAGCCGTTGCTTACAACCACATTTTTCAGGTTACTATCTACTGCCTTGATTGCGATATCATACATATACTCGTACCAGATGGTGGGTTCGTTGTAGGTATAGGCAACACCTGCGCAGGACGGAGATTTTTCTGCATTATTAACTATCAGTTCCGGCGATGTGTGCCGAAGCCCGGGAATATCTGATGGCGCGGACTGTGAGATCTGGTGGTTCTGACAGAAGCTGCAGCTGAAGTTACATCCCGCCGTACCGACGGAAAGGATCTCCCTTCCGGGGAAAAAATGGTAAAGCGGCTTTTTCTCCATCGGATCGATGCTCAGGGAGGTGGCAAGTCCGTAACCTTCAGAATAAAGAGTTCCGTTGATGTTGATACGGGCTTTGCATTTACCCCTGGCACCCTCATCTATCCGGCAGAAGTGGGGACAAAGAAGGCATTTTACCTTCTGCAGATCCTGTTTATCATAATAGCCGGCTTCTTGCATGATAAACAGTACTTATGGATATACAATTTACATCTCCCATCCTTTTCTTACCGGTTCGCGGATAAGTTCATCTGCTTCCGGTAATCCAACAGCTTTCATATTTACTGAATCCCAATATATTTTTTCCCCTCCAAGCCGCAGGGATAAAACCCCAATAAGGGTGATTTCCGTAAGCCTTGCTGCATAATCAAAGTTTGACAATGCTTCCGGCCCACCTTTTATGGCATCTATCCACTCGCGGCTATGTCCCCTGGAACGTGGTATTGAAGGGGGAGGCGGGGTAAATGAGTCCCGCAGGCTTTCCGGGAATATCTGCAGATCATTGCCCGGAGCCCCATTGTTGAGTATCACACCCCTGTCGCCGATAAACATGGCACCCCTGTTTCTTGCCAAAGTGGTTCCGCCTGGTAAAGTATCAGGAAGAACAGGGCGTAAACCTCCTGAATACCATGTCAGTTTTAATGGCACCTGTTCCCCTTTAGCAGCAAAATGGTAGTAGCCGATTTCTCCATAGGGAGCTATTTCTGAACTGCCGCGGTTCCCTGCAGGGAAAACCTGAACAGTTTCGGGATCACGGAGGTTAAAAGCCCAGGTTGCCACATCCATATCATGACAACCAAAATCGCCCAGTGCTCCACAGCCAAAAACCCAGAAATCACGCCATCTTACAGGAGTATAAACTTCATGGTACGGGTGCCAGGATGTGGGGCCAAGCCAGAGATCCCAGTTAAGCCCTTTGGGGACAGGAGAGGTGCCCTCGGGAAATCCACTGAGCCCGGGCAACCATCTCGTGGCCCCTACCCAGACATGAGCTTCCTTCACCTTGCCAATCACGCCGGCGCGAATATATTCAACCGTTTGACGGAGTCCGTCACGGCTGTGGAGCTGATTTATCATCTGAGTTGCCACACCGGTCTCGCGTGCAACTTTTCTCACCTCCCGGGCTTCCCATATGTTATGAGCAAGCGGCTTTTCACAATAAACATGTTTTCCTGCACGCATGGCATAAATCGATATACAGGCATGAGTATTGTCAGGACTGGCGCATACTATCGCATCAAGTGACTTCTCTTTTTCCAGCATAACCCGGAAATCTTCATATTCTGAAACCTTATAATCAGTCGTTTTCGCGGAATAGTGACCCTCTATTAGCTTTTTCACAGGGCCGCGGCCAAAATCTGAGTTATAGAAAAAATCATCCCTGCAGAATTCAGATGGATCTGCAACCGTGGTAATCTGAACATCATCATGAGAAAAAAGGTCGCTGATAATCCCAATTGACCTGCCACCTGCTCCGACAAGACCAATATTAATCTTGTCGCTGGGAGCAACGAATCCATTACCCCCCAAAACATGCCGGGGGACTATTGTAAGTGCTGCCAGTGAAACTACTGAGTTTCTGATAAACTCACGTCGCGGAATATTTTTACCGGGTTTCTCCGGTAATTTTCTGACGGTGGATGATGGTGTCTCCATTATTCAATTAATTATGTAATGGCAGTAAATGTACAAAGAATACTTCTCTTAATTATGGCGGAATCGATAAAAATTCCCTATACTTATGCTGCTGTTCGAAACAAATGTAGATGAAATTTTTTTTATTAAAAATTACACACTAACAAATGAAAAAAATTTGACTTCCATCGATTACACATGCATTATTCAGTTCTTTTTGAAATGTTAATCGTATGTGTAATTCAAAACAGATAAATAATATGAAAATAATAGAGAAAGGTGTTATACCAAAACCAGCAGATGATATAATCTTTAACACCAATTCGTTCCCCTGCATCGAAAAACTTCCCTCCGGCAGATGGCTTTGTTCCTTCAAGGTGTCAGAAAAGAAATATGACTGCGATTTTCATAATGCAGTAATAACATGGTCGGATGATTTTGGCAAAACCTGGATAAA
>SLOS01000409.1 GCA_007132365.1 Bacteroidales bacterium
CGGTCATAGTACCGGTCCACTTTAAGGCGCATGGACAAAGCCTGAATTATCATACCTCCGATCATTGCAAGAGGGAAAAGCGGGAAACCCTCCACTACGGGATGTATCTGCCGTACACCTGCAAGCATCAGCCAGCCGACCAGTATAGCCAGTCCCACAACAGCAAAATGAAAAGCCATTGGTTCTATTGATTCGGAGGCAACCGTGGCCATCGAATTTGGGTACCTGTACTTTTCAGGAATCAGTCCCCGCTTCTTATATTCCGGAATGCCCTTTGATTCATCCAAATTAACGCAGTATCCCTTGCGAATGGCGATGTTTATATAAAAAATACCGCCAACAACAGCTATAATAATACCGACCGTGGCTGACATCTGTGCCAGGTCGGCACCTTCCGGGAACCCGATCTGTTCAAACACACTGCGCATACCGGCGGCAGTTCCATGTCCCCCTGCAAACCCTATTTCAAGAATGGTCGCAAAAACCGGTGATACATCAAAAAAAGGGATCAGCACCAGAACCGTAATCAGCAATGCAAAGAAATACTGTCCGGCACCTGCTATCATTCCAAAGCAAAGCTGGCTTCCTCCCTGTGACCATAAAACCTTTAGTCCCGGCACCGCAAGCCCGAGAAACAGGGTTGCAAAAACAAAGTTGATAAGGATACCGGGAATCTCCCTCCAGGTATCCAGTATGAAAGGTGGCAGGATATCGGCAATAAAGGGTCCGCAAAACAAGGCCAGGAAGCCCCCTATAATTGATGCGGGCAGAAAGATCCTCTGGAAAAGCCTTATTTTTACCCGCAGGATTTTCCCCGCGAGGAGAAAGATGCAAAGGATACAAATGCTGAAAAATACTCCTGTCAATCCATCCATTGTATAAATTTATATGGCAAAGAAAATGAAAAATGGAGATTTGACAAGCAGCAGCTTTTTTTTATTTAACAATATTTTACAATATTATTACCTGGTTAACCGGCAAAATATCAGATCAGTTCAATGCCGTCATCTTTCAGATTTTCCCGCATTGCTTCAGGCCAGACACTGGCCTGGACCTCTCCGACATGATGCTTGCGAAGCAGGAACATACAAACTCTTGACTGACCAATGCCTCCGCCCATTGTCTGGGGTAGTTTGCCAGAAAGTAAAAGTCTGTGAAACAACAACTCTTTGCGATCCAGGCAATTTCTCTTTTCAAGCTGACGCAAAAGTGCACTTTCATCAACCCTTATTCCCATTGAGGATAATTCAAACGCCGATTGTATAATGGGGTTCCAAACGATAATATCGCCGTTGAGACCTTTGTACTGGTGTCCGGCAGGAGTGCTCCAGTCGTCATAATCAGGTGCCCGCCCGTCATGAATGCTCCCCCCTGGAAGCTCTCCCCCTATGCCTGTCAGGAAAAATGCCCCGTATTCACGGGCAGCTTCTGTTTCACGCTGTCTGGGCGTGAGTTCAGGATATCTGAGGAGCAGATCTTCGGAGTGGATAAATTTAATTTCCTCAGGCAATATCGGTTCTATATCGGGATATTTTGCCGATACGGCTTTTTCTGTATCCCGCAGGGCCTTATAGATTCTCTTAACGGTATCTTTAAGGTAATGCAGATTCCTTTGTTCTCTTGTAATAACCTTTTCCCAGTCCCATTGATCAACAAAAACAGAGTGAAGGGGGCCCATATCCTCATCGGGCCTCAGTGCTTTCATATCAGTGATTATGCCCTCTCCCGGATTGATACCAAGTTGTGCCAGCCTGTATCGTTTCCATTTTGCGAGGGACTGGACCACGCTGATCTTTTGAGATGGCATATCCCTTATAATCAGTGAAACAGGTCTTTCTATCCCGTTCAGATCATCATTTATTCCTGTATCTTCTGCAACTATCAGAGGGGCTACGACCCTTAAAAGTTGCAGCTGCTGGCTGAGTAATCCGGAAAAAGTTGTTTTAATCAGATCTATGGCCTTTTCTGTTTCAAGCTGGTCAATCAGTTGAGAGGTTCTTTCCTTTTGTGCGATTTCCATGATTTAAGTATTTGTTTTATTCTAAAAAAAAACCCTCCGTTTTGCGGAGGGTTTCTGTGTTTTGTTTTTGGGTTCCAGTTTAAAGCTTACACATAATAACCTCCGTCCTTCTGAACTGATTATTGTTCAAAGGATTATTATTGAGGTTAAAATTATTTATTACGTACATGTTGTATAACATATTAATCATGCAAACATACTATCTATTTTTTAATAATCAAAAATTATTGATTTAAATTATCTTTTCCGGTTAAACTACGAATGGTTTTTTAGAACGGGTATCCGATTGCAAGATTAAGTATCAGATTATCCCTTCTCCAGGAAGAATCAAATGGCCTTACCGGTCCGAAGTAACTTCCAGTCTCATGCAATGTGCGGGGATCGGCCAGCGGGAAGGCCAGGTCGAGCCGCAGCAGGAAAAAGTTGAAATCCAGCCTTAATCCAATTCCTGTTCCAAGTGCCACTTGCTTCAGGAAGTCGGGGGACCTGAATTTTCCACCCGGAACTTCCTCCTGCTCCCTCAGATTCCATATGTTCCCTGCATCTGCAAAAACAGCGCCCTTAAATATACTGCTGATATCAAAGCGGTACTCCAGGTTCATTTCAAGTTTTATTTCCCCACCCTGGTAGATATTCAGGACTGTTCCATCTCTGTCCACAGGAGAGTAGGTTCCCGGGCCCAGTGTCCGGGGATGGAATGCCCGGATACTGTGGCTGCCGCCTGTTATGAATTGTTTGGTGTAGGGCAGGAATTCGGAATTGCCGTAGGGCACCCCGATACCTGCTATAAGCCGTGTGGCAATGGTGCCGGTGTTTCCTGTTTCAATGGAATAACGGATTTCGGTGAGGATTTTTGTAAACTGGGAAAATCCCTGGCTTAAAATAGTATATTCACCCTTGTCATCCAAACTCCCCAGTCCCAGATTATGAAGGAACAGCCATGGCATATTACCTGCCAGGTCAAGGTTTAAATTGATAAACCAGTTATGGTTACTGTTTTCAGTCAATTTGGAATTGTAAGTATATGAATACTCCGATCCCAGCATAAACTGTTCAAAAAGGCCCCTTCTGATGAGCAGCTCCCTGGGAAACTCTTCACCGAATTCCTCTGCTATAGTTCCCAGGAAAAAGGCATTGAAGGCAAATGGTGTGAATCTGAGCTGGGTGCTGATATAGGGATTCAGTACATATCCGAATTCCGATCTGATGGTTGAAAGGCTGAAGGCATCGGTACGGTTGAGGTAATTGAAAGACACCGACATCCTTGTCCTCGGAGTAAACCGGGGACGTATCCTGACTATATCAAACGGGATCACCAGGCGGTGTATGCTCAGCTCTGACAGGATCCCTGCCTCGTACATATTGATCCCCCTTTGGCTTGTAAGTGTTTCAAATGCGCCATTCAGCTGCACGGTGAGGTTCTCTGCCCCGCCGCGTAAGTTTCGGTTGCTGAACGAGGTGGTAAAACCGGGGCCTGCAAAATTATTTGATTTTGAAACACCTTTCAGTTCGGCACTCAGAGCCATCTGTTCCCTTGGAGTAAGTATTATCCGGGCATCCAGATAATTGTTGGCCGGATTATTGTTTTCCCTGTCCTGCACCCTGTCGAAACGGATATTTACAAACCTGAAAACCCTCATGCTCATCAGATGGCTGATGGTAAGGAGATGATCTTCATAATTGTATGCCCTGTCTTTTTCAAGGAAGATTGCCCGGAGCATGGTTTGAGGTTTCAGAATATCCCGGTCCGGACGGGTGAAAATTCCATCGCTTATCTGAACTTTTTCAGCGGTCCCGGTCTCTTTATCCCTTTGGCCCGTCCGTCCGGTCTCAATAATTATGTTCCTGATTTTATAGCTCACCAGCGCTCTGGGTGGTGCATCCTCCAGAATGCTCAGATGCAGGTCCACCTCCCTTGTACCTGCTGTACTGTCGGCCCTGAAGAGAATATAGTCGGGGTAAAAGTAATAATACCCCTTTCCCTTCAGGTAACCGTCAATCCTCTCCCTTTCCTTTTTCAGTATATCCAGTCTGAAAATATCTCCGCTATGTAAAATAGTTTCTTTCATTGAAAGGTTTATCTCTTTGGCAATGGGTTTATTTTCCTCCAGAAGTGTTATGTTCCTTATTCTGTAAGCGGGCCTCAGCCGGACATTGAAGTCCACTTCTGTCTTTTTCCGCCTTTCCCTGAGGCTGTAGTCAACCGAGGCATCAAAATGGCCCATATTGAAAATGCGGTTTTCAATCAACTCGGCGACCCTTTGGATATTGAAATCCTGAATAAGCACCGGTGGTCTTCCGGCTTCATTTTGCAACCAGTCCCCTATATTCCATAAAGAGACCTCTCCGCCTATATTATAAAGCCAAAGGCGGGGTCTCCAGAAGAGGAATCTGCTGTTGGGCCCGGGTCTGATCACCCCTTCTGCCTCTCTTATTATTTCTCTTTCATTCTTTATTGGCTCCCGGGATTCGAGTTTTACCCGGCTTCCTGTATAAAGACTCTGATCATCTTCAAGGTACCTCAGGTTGGAACATCCTGTTGTCAGGAAAGCTGCCGGAATGATCAGCAAAAGGAATATTCTGCCTGTATATGCTATATCTTTACAGAAGCCATGGTCCCGGACCGTCTCCGAACCATGAGATCCATCTGCCCTGTGCCTTTTAATGTTGACCATGCTGTTTAATGTATTCCTCTATACAACTATATAGCAAAATCAGTCTTCCCTGCGTCTGATTATATC
This sequence comes from Bacteroidales bacterium, assembly GCA_007132365.1. Classification (GTDB taxonomy): domain Bacteria; phylum Bacteroidota; class Bacteroidia; order Bacteroidales; family PUMT01; genus PXAP01. Next base: position 4,762 of record SLOS01000409.1, read on the forward strand.
CCTGAACCTGTTAAAGTTCCTTGAAATAATAAGAGAAATTCCGGTCTCTATGACTTCACTCTCGAAGAGATCGTTGAAATTGGTATTTCTAAATCCCTTAAGAATCAGATTTCCTTCAGGGGTGATCAGGTACTCCATGGTAAAGTCACCGGCAATATCACCGGCCCTTGTTTCCCGGTGAGCTTCATCCTCCAGTTCAATATTACCAGCCACGGTAAACCTGATACGGTCATCGAAAAAATTCCTTGACACCTCCATCTGCAATTCTGTCCTTCCCACTGTTTCATCCCCGATATATTGCTCATAGGAGTCGATTTCGAAGCTTATGTTAACCCCTTTCACATAGCGATCTGCCATACGGTTCAGCTGTTGGGTAAGAAGGCGGCTTCCCGATGATCTGGCAGTGGCCTCTATACCCCCGGCCCCGGGCCGGTCAAGAGGGTTTTCCTGGAGGAAACTTCCCAGTAACAGGAGGGAAATAACCTGTTTATTGAGTTCTGATTCGTTTTGGTTTATTTCGTTTATCCTGGCCATTAACGATCCGTCAAGTGCCATCTCGTGGCCCGGAGGCATGTCAAGTCTGAAACTGATCCTTGGGGTCAACAGATCGCCGTCAAGGTTAAGATATACCAGAAAGGGGAACTGCTGCCTGAGCCTTCCGGCCTGGATCTGGTCGCCCTCTACATGTGTTCTCATGAGCTCCCGGGGACTGGTATTAAGGGAGTAGATGGCCGTTATGTCAAGTTCTGCCTCAATTGGATCACCTGTCCACATAATAGTGCTTCCGGGTTCAATCCTGAAATCCCTCCTTATAACATCATAGAAGGTCAGAAAGTAATTACCTTCCTGGATCTCGAAGGCTCCCGTCAGACCTATTCGTCCGGCGGGATCTATTTCCAGCACCAGGTCACCGCCCCCCTTTATTTCAAGGTTGTCACCGGCAATTTCGTCTATGATAACCTTCAGCCCGGTTTGCCTGTCAAGCTCCACATTAAGTCTGAGATCTATTCCCTGCAGTTCTGAGGTCAGCTCATCGGGTGAGGGTTCCAATTGTGCCAGCTGAAAAAAATCAGGTTCTTCCACCTGAATGAATTTTACTATTCCCTCCTGTGCAATAATCTGTGGATCAGTCTGGGGAACGATAAAGGTGAATCTGGAGCCATCCATGAGTTTCAAATTACCTTCAATTGAGGGACCAGTAAGGTCACCTCTGAGTTGCAGGTCACTGTCCATCAGTATTCTTCCATGGTACATATCCTGTTGTCCCGCCTGTAAATCCATCAGAAGAAAGTTTTTGCTCACCAGGTTGAGATTAAAAATGAAATTTTCCAGGCCGGGAAAATCCAGTGTGCCGTCAACAACCGCCTGCCGTCCCCTTGAATCTGTTATAGTAAAATCCTGGAGGCTGATGCTTTGATCGCTGAACTCTATTTTCTGATTTTCTATTTCATAGCCTGCATTTAATTGCAGTACCCTGAAGGAGGTTTCGTGAAAATTAAGATCTCCGTTGAATTCAGGATTTTCGGGCGTGCCGGTAAAACGGATTTTACCGTGAACAAAACCGCTCATTTCACTCAGGTGTTCCCTCAGGAAACCTTCAAGCAGATTTATATCCAACCTTTCAATTTCCAGGTCAATATCAAAACCAGCCTCTCCGGAGATATATTCCCCCTCGGCGGATAGCTCCGACTCCTTATGTTTCAGGAATGCAGAAAGGAAATAATGACCTGGCTGGATATCCCCGGCATGCAGTGTTATCAGCTCAACTCTTTCACCGGCCCATGTAATGTCCGCTATATTCATGTCCGCTATAAAGCTGGTTTCGCTGTAAATATCCCGTATTGTAATAACCCCGTTGATAATCCCCCCAATATATGGTGATTCATTGTCCATAAAACCGGTCAGCCGGTGAAGGTCAAACTCCGAAAAGTTTATTTCCAGTACATTTTCATGCTCCTCTGATTCGGTTGAGTGGACTGACAGGATGCTGCCCCTGTCCTCCAGGATCAAATCTGTAACCTTCAGGTATCCTTCTCCCAGCTCAATCCTGTTTCCGGAGTCAATATTCCATTTTTCTCCGTTAAGAATAAGTTTATCACTGTCCACCGATATATGATATAACTCCTCCCTGCTTTCAATAACCGACCTGATGAAAAAAAGTTCCTTTTGGCCTTCGTCATTGAAAGAAAGTGACAGATCCAGGATTTCATCAAACAGCCCTCCGCTTAGTTCAAAACTGTAAATGCTGGTATGGTTGAACCCTACGGTGTCAAGAAGCACCCTGAAGTCCATTTTCTTTGGATCTGAGTCAATTGTTAACTCAATGTTCCGGAAGTCTGTTCCCGAATATATGAATTCCTCCATAGAGGCATTGAAAGTAAGTTTCTGCTCCCTGCTGTTGTATTGAACTGAAGCTGACAGGGTATCATACTTGTCAATACCGGGAAACAAAACCATGTTTATAAGATCGTCAGGTAAAAGTGTTATTTCGAAACTGAAATTTTTAAACTGGTCCGTGATCTCTTCCTGACCTTCGTTCAGGCCGTTATCCTCGATTTTCTCCCGGCTCCCATTGAAGTCGTTATCCGCGATCTCTTCCTGGTTCCCGTTCAGGACGTTATCCACATCTGGTTCGGGATCGTCGTCCGTTGCCGGTGAGAGATCATGAACAGTAAAATAGTCGCCGAAATGCCCCGCCAGTGCACCGGGTATATCAACGGGTGTAAAATTACCATTATAACCGGCAGTAAGGAACTCAGAGCTGATATCCAGGGAATAGGCCCCGGACCGGGATTCTGATTTGACAGTCATTTCAGGTATACTGTATGTTGCCTCACCGGTTGCAATATTAGTGTTTGAAAAAGTTATATTTCCATTGAAAAAATCTTCCGGGTAAAAAGTGATATCTGCCTCAATGGATGAACCAACCATCAGCTCCTCATCCGAGAACCCGAGTCGCCTCAGGTCCGCAAAAACAAGATCCATGGTTCCTTTTCCGAACGCTCTGGCAGTGAAGATCCCAATTGCTGCATCCAGGTCAATCACCAGGTAGTCATCACTGTAACTGGCCGAGGCTGTTGCCACAGAATCATTAAGGCCCAGATCCAGCCTGATATCCTCATATGAATGCTCCATTACTGAAAGATGCCCGACAACAAGCTCTGTTTTCAGTTTCATCGATGCCGGATCCAGTCCGCGTCCCCAAAAATCCAGCTCAATTGAGGGGGCGCTGGTTATAATTTCCATTTGCAGCAGGGTACCTATATCAAAAGATCCGGTATATATTTTCCCTTCAAAACTGCTTTCTGATTCCTGTTGATCATACATTGATGCAATGATTGACACATCTCCCAGATTGCTGGCTATTGCCATGGCACTCTCAAATTCACTTAATGTACCCCTGAAGTGTCCCCCTGCATCAATAAATTCAGGCAGGGTAATTCCTTCCGGATGCAGTGTGTCGGGTAAACTGGCGAAAAACGGACCGGGCAGGGCATGCAGGCTGAAATTCTCAATATCCAGGTATAAACTGTCTGTTTTTGGCATACCTTCAACAGCCCCGTTAAACAGGGCTGTAAAAAATCCGGGGCCGGACAGCCGGAGACTGTCCACTGTCACATATTCCAGTGATCCGTGTACCCTTCCACCGAATTCAATGCCTTGATTATCCGGCCAGTTGAAATAGTAATACCGCATAAATGGCAGGAAGAAAGCGATATCTTTATTAATATGGTTATCTGTCAGGTACAGGTCGAAACTTTTATCATAGAGATCTTCCGGCATAAAATTCAGCAGGTTTGCTTCCGCTTCAAGACTAAGGCCCAGCCTGCTTTCACCTGTAAGCATATCAAGGGTGACTTTTCCGGATTCGCTGCCCAGGTTGATATCAAGGGAGAGTTTATCCAGGCTGAAGCTTTCCGAAATAAGCATGCTCATATTATCTATATCCATGTCTATCCTGTCGGGGCCTGCAAATATGTCCTTTGCCAGAAAGTTAATTCCCCCGAGAGAGAAGTTGCCGGGATCGAATATATCTGTTTGAATACCTTTGGCCTCTTCGCGCAGACTGAAAAATGAATTTTTTATATCTATCCTTCCCAGTTTGACAGTCCACTCCAATATTTCAGAAAATACAAAACCGGTCTTTTCTTCTGAATTTGCAGCAACTGTTTCATTGCTTTGTGTTGATGCTTCGTTTTTTTCCCCGGAAGGGAGAAGTATTGAAATTGCAAGATTTTCAGTCCCAATTGAGGCAAGTTCAATAAAATAATCCGGCAGATTGATTGTCTCAGGAACCAGGTTCAGCATGCCGGCATCGATGTTGAGATTCGTTCCTGCAAAATCTTTATAAACAAAAGCAAGATCTGAGACAGATAGTAAATTAACTGATAAGTCAAGCTCCGGAATTCCCGGTTCTGAAGGTTCGGGTGGCATTGAGGGCTCGCCGGTATTGATTTCCGTATAGCTTCCCCGGAGTTCTGTCTTGCCTGCATGGTATTTTCCGTTCAGAAGATCAGAATGCCGGAGACTGGTTTGAAAATAGTCCAGATGAGTTTTCAGCCTCAATCCTGAATGATGGTCCTCAAAAGTAAAACTTATGTTTTCAAGTTTAAATAAATCAAGGTGGAATTCCATGGAACCTTCAGTTTCTGCTGCCTGGTCTTCATTATCTGTATCGGGGGCAAATGCATCCAGAATGAATTGATAGTTAAATACTGTATCAGGCTTTTCCCTTTTAATAACGGCCCTTAGGTCTGTAATATCCAGTGAACTGATATGAATCCTGTTTCGCAGAAGGGCACTAATTCTTATATTGGCAAACAGACTCCCGGTATAAAGCAGGGTGTCACCAGCGGCGTCTTCAACAAATACACCTTTTAATCCGACTGATTTGGGAAAACGAATTGCCACCCTGTCAATACTAATCTCGCTGTCTGTCCGTGAACCCAGCCATGAAGTTATTTTGCCTGTCAGAAAAGTCTGAACAGATGGAAACTGCAGGCTAATAAATATTAAAAAGAATATGAACAGGAAAGCGGCCAAAAGCCATGTCAGCAAGCGAACAGATCTGATCAGGTATTTCCGGATTCTATTTTGCAGCATTAGAGTGTCAGGATTTTGAATCTCTCTGTTTTTTTGAACAACAGCCCCCCTGGATTTGTTGAGCTTATGTAAAAATACACAAAATGCCGGAAAATTGCGACCTGAAAATTTGTAAATATATTATTCTTTTCATATTTTACTTACAATTATATGTCTGATTATTAAACTCTAATTACTTCATACTATGGTTAAAATTGCGGCTTTATCTTTTTTATTGCTTTTGATCCTTAATTCCTGCAAAAGTGAAGAAATTCCGGGGGATCTGACAGAAACTGAAAAACTTTCATTTACTATAGATACTCTTGCTACCGGACTTGAGAATCCATGGGGTATGGCATTTTTGCCGGATGGTCGTATTCTTATTGCTGAACGGCCCGGAAGATTGCGTGTATTCGCTCTGGGAGAATTGAGGGATACACCCGTACAGGGTATTCCTGAAATATGGGATCGTGGCCAGGGAGGATTGCTTGATGTGGTGCTGCATCCGGATTATGATGAAAATGGCTGGATCTACCTGGCCTATGCATCGCCCCGCGGAGATGGCGGCAATACATCAGTTTCACGTGGGAGACTTGTGGGAAACACCTTTACGGATGTCGAGCTTATATTCCAGGGTGAACCTGCTACAGGAGCGGGCCAGCATTTCGGCAGCCGGATAGTGTTTGATGACGAAGGCTATATGTTCACAACCATTGGGGACAGGGGAGTAATGCATAATGCACAGACTCTTGAAAACCACAATGGTAAGGTCATCCGGCTTTACGATGACGGAAGTGTCCCTTCTGATAACCCGTTTACCGATACTGAGGGTGCAAAACCTGAAATATGGTCCTATGGCCACCGTAACATTCAGGGTATGGGTATTCATCCGGAAAGCAGATTATTATGGGCACATGAACACGGACCAAAGGGTGGAGATGAAATTAACCTCATACGTAAAGGACTCAATTACGGCTGGCCTGAAGTTACTCATGGGATAAATTACAACGGCACCATTATAACTGAAGATACCACAAGGGTAGGTATGGAGGACCCTGTTTTGCACTGGACTCCATCTATAGCTCCCTGCGGGATGGCTTTTGTGGACAGTGACAGGTATCCCGGATGGTATGGCAATATGCTCGCCGGTGCCCTTGCAGGCCAGCACATACACAGGGTGGTTCTTGAAGGTAATGAGGTTGTGCATACCGAATACCTGCTTGAGGGTTTTGCAAGGTTCAGGGATATAAGGCAGGGTCCCGACGGATATATTTATGTCCTGACAGAGGCGCCCGGCCTGTTTTTCCGTATCGTTCCCTGGTAAAGGCCGGCTGTCATTCTTCCAGCCTGTACAGATTTCCCCTTGAGCTCATTTCCTCAATTATGATCTCATCAGGGTTTCCACGGTAGTATACATTGCCATAATGATTGATTACGGCAACAAGTTGCCTGTTTGCATGTACATAGCTGTCAGCTATACTGTTGTTTGTTATTTTCATAAATTCAGTCTCCATATCCTCCGCAAAAAGCTTACTGCTCCCCCTTTGCCAAAGATCGGCATGCCTGCTGTACCCACGAAAGGTGTAGTGCCCGAAATTATTCCCGTCCGTTGTGAACCTTATGCTATGTGCATTTATTGTGATGTCGATAATTGCTGTGTGACCCAGTGAATAGAGAGAAAGATTGCCGAGATGCAGTGTGTCATACGATGTAATTGTGGAGGGGGACTGGAGCACCATTTTGCCGATTGCAGGAAAGGAAATTGTAACCCTGACCTCCGGGTAATCGGGTAACCATTTGAAACTGTTATTGTCCTTCAGATACACGCTGTTGTTATCAGTTCTGAGAGAGATATTCTTAACTTGTTTCTCTCCGCCCTCCAGTCTGATTGAATAGACAGAGTCGCTTCTGAGTTCTATGTTGAAAACATCGTAAATAACTAACGTATCAAATTCTTCCGTCTTAATGTACAATGTATGATCCTGATCTACACTGAAAAATATGGTTTTATCACAGGACACATTAATTATTAATGCGGTAAGAAATATGCAGGCAATAGTGATTGCTGGATCTGTTTTGGACATTTTATATAGAATCAAACCCGGTTTTACATGCAAAAGATATAAAAATAATTTGATATATCAATTAATTCTTTACCCGGCCGGTTTGGCTTTACTATCTGATTTTTTCTGTTATTTTTTTTTATCTTGCAGGCTGATAGAATCCTGTAAATCCTTTTTATTATCGAACACATAAATAACTAAATAAAAAATGATCAGAATAATATTTTTTTTGTCAATATTTTCAGCTATGTTTTTTTCTTGCGGACAAAGAAGTCAGGACAGGGAAGAGGCTTCGGATGATATGATCGTAAGGATTGAAGCACTGGAATCGGCTCTTTCCGAAAATGAAAGAGCTTTCCTTGACAACCTGGCAGGTCTGTGCGGAAAATCTTTCCGGGGGAAAGAAACATTCATGGCCCCTGGCAGAGAAAGCTGGGCTGATAAAGATTTTGTAATGCATGTTACTGTTTGTGAGGATGACAGGGTATATATCCCGTTTCATCTTGATGATGATCATTCCCGTACCTGGATGTTCCTGGCCGGGGATAAGGGCCTGCGTTTCAGGCATGATCACCGGCATGAGGACGGCACTCCCGAAGACCTTACCATGTACGGGGGGTATGCAGACGGAACCGGTACCGGATATATGCAGAAGTTCCCGGCAGATGATTACACGGTTGAGCTTCTTGAGGATGTATTGAACAGGGAGTGGAGGGTTATCCTGGCTGAAGATTTAAGCACCCTTGAATATCAGCTGCTTTATCACGGTGAGGTTGTGTTTGCCGCAGAATTTGACCTTACCAGTCCCCTCTAACCGGAAATTAATGATCATTACCGTTATATTATGGATAAAGCAAGAATTGGTTTCATGGGTTCGGGGGGGATAGCCCGCTCACATGCCTATGCATTGAATTCACTGAAGTATTACTATTCTGATCCTCCGAAGGTGGAACTTATTGCGGTTACTTCTGCCCGGGAGGAGAGCCGGTCAGCATTTGCATCGGAATTCGGGTTCAGGAGGGCTGTCAGTATAGAGGAGTTCATTTCCGGGCATGAAATTGACAGCGTGTTTATACTCGGGCCCAACAGTGTACATTATCAGCATCTTGAGGCGGCAGTTTCAATGCCGGGAGTCAGGAGGATATACCTGGAAAAACCTGTATGTTCAAATTATGATGAGGAGAAGAAAATAAAAAACCTGCTGACGATCATTCCAGGTGATAAACCGGTGCAGGCAGGCTTTCAGTTCCTCATGGGTGCTGCCGTCAGAGAAGCTCTCATATGGTGGAGGGAAAAGGATTTCGGGCGTCCGCTTCATTTCAGCTTTACCCTGAAGCACAGCGATTATTTGCAGGCATCATACCGGGCTAAAAGAAGGACAAGGCTCACCCCTGCTCCCGACGGGGGCGCTATGGCGGACCTGGGTTCTCATGCCATTAGCCTTATGGTGGCTTTCCTTGGTGAAGATCTGCAGGTATTGAACGCATTACAATCCGGCTCATTTGAAGATGTGCCGGCCGGTTCTGATCTCTACTCGGAGATCTCTGTTTTTGACCCTAAAAGCCGGGCCGTTGGCAACGTGTCCGGGAGCAGGGTGAGTGCAGGCATAGGCGATATGATGGCTTTTGAGATTTACGCTGAAAAAGGTGCGCTTAGATACAACTCCATGTATCCCGACAGGTTTGAGTATTTTTTTGAAAAGCCGGGTGACTGGGCAGTGCGTTTTACAGGCAGCAACTTCACCCCGGTTACGGGGTTCCCTTCGGGGCACGTTCCCGGTGGATGGCTGAGGGCCCTGGTCCATGCCCATTATGTTTTCCTCACGGGGAAAGATAAGCTGGCCTTTGTTCCCGATCTGGATCACGGACTGGAGGTGCAGAGGCTTGTAAGGGAAACCGCTGAACATATGGTGTTGTTCAGGAAAAAGCACGGTTAAAATGTTTCCTTTTACCAGTTTATCAATCATCTTTTTTGAAAAAAACAGGAATTTAAGGCCAATAATTACTGATATCTTTTGTAATATAGCTGAAAATTTACGGTTTTGTCCCCTGATAATCAGTCCGCCGGACGGGTCTTTATTATATTTGGCGGGGGCTGCAGGCACTAACCGTTTTTGCACCGCCTGAATTATGAAGAGGTTGCTGTTATCTGTATTCATTCTGCTGTCCCTTCTTAACAATTCTACAGGACAAAACTGGAGCAGGCTGATAATGCTGCATCAACAGGCGGAACAACTTATGACCAATATGCAATATGAGGAAGCAGCCACTATTTATTTACGAATGCTCAGGGAACTGCCCGGAAGTTACAACCTTAAATTCAGGATAGGGTATTGTTACCTTTATTCTTTCGGGCGGACCGGTGAAGCTATCTCCTACCTTGAAAAGGCTTCAGCAAATGTTTCGTTTGATTCTGACCCCGGTTCACTCAGAGATGAAGCTGCACCGGCTGATTGTTTCCTTTTGCTTGGCATTGCCTATCAGCGAAACGGCCAGTTTGACCAGGCCGGGGATGCATATAACAGGTATATGGAAATTATTCCCGAAGATCATTACAGGCAGAAACTTGCAAATCAGTACCTGAAAAGCATTGAAAATGCCCGGTCTCTTATGGCAGGTCCACTAATTTTGGAAAAAAGCAACCTGGGCCGGGAGATAAACAGCAATGCATCCAATGTGAATGCAGTTTTATCGGGTGACGGCCGCACAATGGCATACACGAATATTACCCGCAGGGGTTTTGATGTATATATTGTCCGGAAGGAAGGGGAGAGGTGGGGCAGGCCGCGAAATATCGGCCGGCAGCTTCGAAGGGACTATCTTCTAACTTCAGGTCTTTCATATGATGGCAATGAGCTTTACCTGGTCTATTATCTGCCGGATGCTTCGGATATCTATCACAGTGTATTTGAAGATGGAGACTGGAGCAGGGCCAGAAGGTTCGGAAGTCCCGTAAACAGCCGCCACAACGAAACCCATGCATCGGTATCGGCCGATGGCCTGACACTGTATTTTACAAGTAGTCGTCCGGGTGGTTTTGGCGGACTGGATATTTACAGGGCTACACTCGACAGCAGGGGCAGGTGGCGCAATGTTGAGAATCTCGGGCCGGATATAAATACACCGTTCAATGAAGATACCCCGTTTATAACAGCTGAAGGCAACAAATTATTCTTTAGCTCTGAGGGGCACAACAGCATGGGTGGATATGACGTCTTTTATGTCGATCTTACCAGCCCGTCTGAAGTTCATAATCTTGGCTACCCGATTAATAATGCTGATGATAATATTTTTTACTTCCCGGTTGATAACGGACGCACCGGATATATCTCATTCTGGGATGAGCAGGGGTTTGGCCAAAAGGATATTTACCTGGTAAATATTCCCGATACTGGCCCCCTGGTAGCGGATCTTGATCAGGACACCCCGGCAAAGGCTGAGCCTTATTTGCAGGATACCCTTTTTGTGCCGGATACAATTGGACTGCCTGAGACTTATGTTTCCGATGAACAGCCTTTTGTAACCGAAGTTGCAGAATATGAAGAAGATGCATATATCCCGTCAACAGGAGTTGATCCTTTTGTGCCTGTCCGCATTCCACTCGAGTATGATGAAGAGCCCCGGTTGGATGACAGGACTTACAATGTTCAGTACATGGCACTTGAAAGGGATGTGGAGGCCGTGGTTATGGAGGCTCATGCCGGTAACGGGGAGTTTGTGCTTTATGGAAGAGACCGGTTCAGCAGATTTGTGTCGGTCTTTTTTGATACACGTGATGAGGCAATGGAGGTACTGCCTGATTATCTGGAAAGAGGTTATATTGACGCTTTTATCCGTGAGAATATTTATTCTCCCAATTATACCATACAGCTGGCTGCCATGAAAAACTTTATCAGGCTTGACAGTTTTGGAGACTTGTCGGAAATAGCATGTTTCAGGGGAAAGGATGGTTTATACAGGTACTCATGGGGCTATTTCTCCACTTATGAGGATGCTGCCTTAAATATTGAAAATATCCGGGCAATGGGCTTTTATGACGCTTTTATCAGATTAATGCAGGATAACCGCTGAATCATCTTGTTGAATAGGGACGTAAACTTATACTTATAACATTAATTATATATGAAGATAATTTCAATAGTCGGGGCCAGGCCCCAGTTTATCAAGCTTGCCCCTTTGTCCGAAAAACTTGCTTCTGACCACAATGAGATCATTGTCCACACAGGGCAGCATTATGATTTTGCCATGTCAAATCAGATATTCTCTGATCTTGGTATAAGAAATCCTGATTTTCACCTTGGTGTTGGATCGGGATCACATGCAGCGCAGACCGGGGATATGATGAAGGCACTCGAAGATGTAATGGTAAAGGAAAATCCCGGACTTGTGATTGTGTTTGGTGATACAAATACGACCCTTGCAGGAGCCCTTGCTGCATCTAAACTGAATATACCCCTGGTGCATGTTGAAGCAGGATTGAGAAGTTACAACAGGGCTATGCCGGAGGAGGTAAACCGGGTTGTAACCGATCATGTATCGGAGTATCTGTTTGCACCTACTGAAACTGCATCCCGTTTGCTTGAAGGAGAGGGCCTGAAGGAAAAAACATATGTAACTGGCGACATAATGGTAGATACAATAAGAAAAAACCTCCCTGTTGCAATCGAAAAATCAACCATACTATCCGATCTTGAAATAGAAAAAGCGGGTTATAACCTGCTTACACTCCACCGGAACTATAATGTTGATAATCCCGAAATCCTTGTCAATATACTTGATCAGCTTGACATGCTTGGCGAACTGATAATATTCCCTGTTCATCCCCGCACAAAGAAGAACATTGAGAATACCGAAATTTCATGGAAGAATATCTTGCTGACAGAACCACTTGGTTATATTGACTTCATCGCCGCCGAATATTACAGCAAGAGAATTATTACCGACTCAGGCGGTATTCAGAAAGAGGCGTTTATACTTGGACACCCGTGTATCACCCTCCGTACCGAAACGGAGTGGGTGGAAACTGTTGAGGCAGGATGGAACCTGCTGGTTGCCCCATCTGACAACGATATATGTGGAAAGATACGCTCCTTTGAGGTACCTGCCAAAAGGGAAAATATTTTTGGTGAGGATGTAAGCTCAAAGATGGCCGAAATTATCAATACTATCTGAATACCCTTTATCGGTGAAACCTGTGGCTGTTAAATTAACGTTAACAGAAAACTATTTTTTTGTTAAAATTCTAAAAACTCATTTGGTTTATAAAGTTTTCATGTTACTTTTGTGCCCTAATCTATTTGATTATGACAATTAAGGACAGGATTATGCTTCAGGCATCCGAAATGTTTATCAGGTCAGGCATAAAGGCGATAACCATGGATGATATAGCGAGCGAAACCGGAGTTTCAAAGAGGACAATCTATGAAATATTTTCCGATAAAGATGACCTGTTGAGAAGCTGTATAGGCCATATGGATGAGAAATTCAGGCAGGAGAAAGAGCAGGCCGTGTCAGAAACAAAGGATATAATCGACCTGGTATTTACTTTCATAAAAATTGGAGTGAAGGCAATTAACAATATAAATCCGCTATTTAATTCAGACCTGAAGAAGTACCACTACCAGATATGGAAGGAGATATACCGAATCAGCAGCGAAAGGCACCGGTCGCATATACAAAATGTTATCAGGCAGGGAATAGATGAGGGAGTTTTCAGGAATAACATTGATGTCGAAATTGTCGGAATGCTGCTCAGTGAGCAGCTGAGAATAATGTCTGACGAGGCTATATTTCCCTCTGTCCGGTTCTCAAAAGCGGTAGTTTTTGAAAATATCGTGATCAATTTTTTCAGGGGGATAGCAACGAAAAAAGGACTGGATCTGATAGAAAAATACATGGAGAAGGAGGCTGACCAGCTCGTAACAATTAAGAAAGACACATGATCACGGCTGTAACCAGCAGGATAAAAGAAATTATAAATTCCTATTATTTTTAAAATATGCTTATGTGGTTTAAAAACAGAATTTTGTTTCTGGTGACACTGACCTTTGCAACCTTTTGGGCAGCCTACGCACAGGAAACATTGAAACTGAGTCTTGATGATGCCAGGCAATATGCCGTTGAGCATAACCGGAACCTTGTGAATGCCGGACTTGCCGTGAACGATGCAGGCGAGAGGCTTCGTGAAACAATAGCCCAGGGCCTGCCCCAGGTGAATGCTGCGGTCGATTACAACAACTTTTTCGGATCGACGGCAACCCTCGGGGCAATGCCGGGATTTGAGATAGAGTTCAACCCCACCAGTAACCTGCAGCTCTCCGTCGGGCAGATGATATTCAACGGAAGCTATATCGTAGGTGTCAGGACCGCCAGGTTATTCAAGGAAGTTACGGAGACTAACAGGGAGAGGACGGGACTTGAGATCAGGGCACAGGTAACCCAGGCCTATTATCTGGCGCTAATCTCGGAGCAATCAGCCCGGTTGGTGGAAGCCAACCTTGAAAACGTCAAAGCCATACAGGAGCAGACACGGGCAATGGTCCAGGCGGGCGTGGCCGAAGAGGTTGACTATGACCAGTTGACAGTTCAGGTCTATATGCTGGAGAACGCACTCAGGGCAGCCGGACGGCAGGTCGAGCTTTCCCATAACATGCTCCGCCTGCAGATGGGCCTGGATGCTGATATGCCCGTTTCGCTGACCGATGATCTTGATGGAATTATCAGCAGGTCAGATTTCGGAGGAAGCCTTCTTACCCCGTTCAATATTGGCGAAAATATAGATTACCAGCTTGTTGAACTGCAAACAAGCATTGCCGAACAACAGGTCGATATGGCAAGGGCCGGGTATCTGCCTACTGTTACGGGTTTTTATAACTTCACCGAAAAGCTTCTTAAGCCCGAGTTTGATATCACACCTAACCATGTTATCGGGTTTAATGTAAGCATCCCGATCTTTTCCAGCGGTGTGAGGCAGTCCCGCGTACGGCAGGCCCGGATAAACCTCGATATTGCCGAGAATCAGAAGGCGTTGTTGTCTGAACAGCTCTCTATTCAGGAAAAACAGCTCCGGTACAATCTCAACAATGCCATCGAGCAGTATGACAGCCAGAAGGCCAATGTTGAGGTTTCCCGCAGGGTCTACCAGAACCTGGCAAACAAGTACCGTCAGGGTATGGCATCCAGCCTGGACCTGACCACAGCAAACAACAATTACCTTCAGGCCGAGAACAGCTATATTTCTGCTCTTATGCAACTGCTCGAGGCTCAAGTTGCGATGGAGAAGCTCCTGAATGAGATATGACAATTTGAAAATAAAGGAACCGGTTTATTCATTATAATCAAACATATTTAAAATGGAACTAAAACAAATTTTAAGAGGTTTACTGCCGGGTCTTGCAGTGATCTTTACAGTATACGGCTGTTCACCGGCAACCGGCGACTCATCAGGTGAGGTATCCGAGGCTGATGGCCGGACAGAATCTGTCAGGGTTGTTGAACTGGACTACAGTGAAATAGCCAGATCCATTAACTATACGGCAAACCTTAGAGCATTCAGGGAAGTTCACCTTGCCCCGGCACAGCCCGGCAGGGTTGACAGGATTCATGTGGAGGCGGGGGACAGGTTCAGTGAGGGCCAGCTACTGGTTGAGATGGACCGCACTCAGCTTCAGCAGGCAATTGTTCAGCTCCGGAACATGGAAAAGGATTACAGGAGGGTTGATACCCTGAGGAGAGTTGGGAGTATTACCGAACAGCAGTATGATCAGCTCAAAACACAATATGAGGTGGCAAAATCGAATGTTGAGTTTCTCAGGGAAAATACCCGCCTGACCGCCCCGTTCAACGGAAGCGTGTCGGCAAAATATTTTGAGAACGGAGAGATGTTTTCAGGAGCACCCAATACTCCAGCCGGAAAGGCCGCGATCCTGACCCTCGTGCAGACTTCCAGGCTCAAGGCCATGATCAATATTTCAGAAAGGTATTATCGTCAGATAGCCGAGGGGATGGCAGTTGAAATAGCCACTGATGTCTGGCCGGAAGAGGTCTTCGAGGGCAGAGTCACCACTATCTACCCGACAATTGATCCGGCCACCCGTTCGTTTACCGTTGAGCTTGTCGTGCCAAACCCGTTGGAACGGCTCAGGCCCGGCATGTTTGCCCGCGCTGCCCTCGAAATAAAGCAGGTGGAGGCGTTTGTTGTTCCCGCACTTGCCGTACTGAGGCTGCAGGGTACAAACGAGAGGTATGTCTTTATTGAGGATAACGGCAGGGCACGCCGTGTTGTGGTTGAACTCGGAGAGAGGTTTGACGATCTGGTTGAGGTCATATCAGATGAGATAAGGGTCGGCGACAACCTGATTATTGCAGGCCAGGCCCGGCTTCTTGACGGAGTTGCAGTTTCAGCGCAGCCCTGATGACCGGTTTTCCGAAACTGTTATTATTACCAGTAATCCCTAATTCAAATGAGTATATATAAGAGTGCAGTAAACAAGCCCATTACCACTTTCATGGTCTTTACCGCGGTGATTGTTATGGGGATCTATTCGCTGATCTATATACCGGTAGATCTGTATCCTGAAATAGAGCCCCCTTTTATTTCGGTAATAACAAGCTATCCGGGTGCCAATGCCAGTGACATTGAGATTAATGTCACCCGCCCGATGGAAGATGCGTTCAACAGGGTCGATAACCTGAAGGAGATTACCTCGGTGTCCAGCGAAAATATCTCAGTAATTTTCCTTGAGTTTGAATGGGAATCTGATCTGAACGAGGCTTCCAATGATATCAGGGATGCTATCGATCTTCTTTACGATTATCTTCCGGAGGAGGTAAGCCGCCCCACAATATTCAAGTTCGACATGAGCATGATACCGATAGTATTCTATGCAATAACTGCGGACGAGAGTTACCAGGGACTGGCAAAAATTCTGGAGGACAGGATCATCAATCCTTTGAACCGGATAGACGGAATAGGATCGGTCATGATGATAGGAACACCTCAGCGCCGGATCTATGTTGAGGCAGACCCTGTCAGGCTCGATGCCTACAACCTTACCCTTGAGCAGCTTGGCAACGTAATCAGGGCTGAAAACATGAACATGCCCTCCGGCAATATCAGGATGGGGATGATGGATTACCAGCTCCGCATAGAGGGAGAGGTGAGGGAAAGTTATGAGCTTGAAAACCTTGTGGTAGGTCATTTTCAGGGCAGCTCCGTTTATCTGGGTGACGTTGCGCAGGTGCGTGATACCTTGAGGGACCTGTCGCTCGAATCCCGCATTTCAGGCCGCCAGGGTGTGCGCATGATGGTCATGAAGCAATCGGGTGCCAACACCGTAAGAATTGCCAGTGATGTTAAAAACGCCATTGAAGAGCTGCAGAAAGACCTTCCTCCCGACATAGAGATAAGGGAAATAATTGACACTTCGGTATTTATAAATGATTCGATCAGCAACCTGTCGCGAACAATGTTATGGGCGCTGTTCTTTGTGGTGCTGGTGGTATTGTTCTTTCTCGGAAAATGGAGGGCCACATTCATTGTGGTACTTACAATCCCGATCTCACTTATTGTTTCATTCATCTATCTCTATATTACCGGCGGATCGCTTAACGTGATATCGCTGGCCTCCCTCTCGATCGCGCTGGGTATGGTGGTGGATGATGCAATTGTTGTTCTTGAGAATATTTCGCGTCATGTTGAACGCGGAACCAGTCCCCGCGAAGCAGCCATCTACGCCACCAATGAGGTTTGGCTTTCAGTTATCATCACCACCCTTGTTATTGTAGCGGTATTTTTCCCGCTAACACTGGTTGGAGGGATGACAGGCGTCCTTTTCAGGCAGCTCGGATGGATTGTGACCATAACTGTAGTGACATCTACCGTTGCCGCCATATCACTTACACCGATGATGTCGTCGAAACTCCTTGAAGTTCGTAACAAGAGCCTTTCATCACGAAAGTTCAGTCATACGCGTATAATTGATCCTTTCCTGCGGAGTCTTGAAGGGTTCTATGAGAAGAGCCTTCGTGTTGCACTTCGCAACAAAAGAAAAGTACTTGCACTTGCAGTTATCGTGTTTGCAGGCTCACTGCTCCTGCTCAATTTCATAAGTACCGAGTTTATGCCGGAGACCGATGAGAGCAGAATTAATGCTGAAGCGGAGCTGACTACCGGGCTGAGGGTGGAGGAGACAATGAAGGTGGCAAGGGAGCTGGAAAGGATAATTGAAGAGAGGTATCCCGAAGTTGAGTTGTATGCGGTGTCATCAGGTTCATCAGATGAGGGCGGGATGGCCGGACTCTTCGGACAAACAGGTTCGAACATGATCGACCTGGTAATGAGACTGTCGCCCATTGATCAAAGGGAAAGGTCAGTTTGGGAAATAGCCGATGACCTTCGCCGGCAAATGGAGCAGATACCTGAGGTTGTAGATTTTTCGGTTACGTCAGGTGGGGGAGGAATGGGCAGTACCACCGTAGACGTTGAAATTTTCGGTTACGATTTTGAAGTTACCAGCCGGATCGCAAATGAGATTCATTCAAAAATTGAGGCAATTCCGGGTGCAGAGGATGTACAGGTGAGCCGGAAGGACGAGCGTCCGGAGCTTCAGATAGTGCTGGACAGGAAGAAACTTGCTGAAAACGGCCTGAATACCGCTATGGTGTCAACCGCAGTTCGTAACAGGGTTGCCGGTATGACGGCGTCCCTTTTCAGGGAGGAAGGTGAGGAATATGAAATCATTGTTAGGTACGGCGAGGATTTCAGGAACTCAGTCTCCGATCTGGAGGACATAACCATTACAAATCCCATGGGCAACAGGATAAAGCTGGCCGAGATAGGCGAAGTGCAGGAGTACTGGAACCCGCCCAGCATTGAAAGAAAGAGAAGGGAGAGGGTTGTGACCGTTTCGGCTGTTCCTTCCGGGATAGCGCTTGGAGAACTGGCCGGCCAGATCAACTCGATAGTAGCCTCAACCGAAATTCCTCCCGGCGTACTGGTAAATGTGGGAGGTGCCTACGAGGATATGATGGACTCGTTCATGGATCTGGGTCTGCTGCTGATTGTCAGCCTTATCCTGGTGTTTCTCGTGATGGCCTCGCAGTTCGAATCTTTCGTGATGCCTTTTGTGATAATGTTTTCCATACCGTTCTCGTTCACGGGTGTTTTACTGGCGCTTTTTGTAACCAATACAACTTTGAGTGTGATCGCGGGACTGGGTGCGGTTCTGCTTATTGGTATTGTAGTAAAGAACGGCATTGTCCTTATCGACTATATAAACCTGATGCGTGACAGGGGGTACGCCCTGAACGAGGCTATTGCCATCTCCGGGAAGCTGCGTCTTCGCCCTGTGCTGATGACAGCGATGACTACCATGTTGGCTATGCTGCCGCTGGCGCTGAGCAGGGGTGAAGGCTCAGAGATATGGAGCCCTATGGGTATTACGCTCATTGGAGGGTTGTTATTCTCGACTGCCGTGACCCTGATAATTGTTCCGGTTGTTTACGGTATATTCTCACGCAGGGGTGAAAGGGACAAGCTGCAGAAAATAAGGAACAAATTTACTTTTTTAAACAGTGAAAAACAGAGATAACAGCATAAAATGAGCCATGAGAAATAATTATCACAAATCAAACAAAATATAAACAGATGAAGGCTGTAATGATAATATTCAACCAGGCAAGCAGCGAACGGGTCGAATTTATATTTGACAGGCTGAAGATAAACGGATTTACATGGTGGAGTGAGGTAAAGGGACGGGGATCGGAAACCGGTGATCCCCGTATGGGCACGCACACCTGGCCCGAACTTAACTCAGCAGCTATGACCGTTGTAGCAGATGATAAAGTGGATGAACTTCTGGATAGTGTCAGAAAACTTGATGAGATAAACAAGGAAGTTGGTGTGAGGGCCTTTGTCTGGAATATTGAACAGGCATATTGACCTGCCGGCAAGGCAGGTTCCGGCAGCCTTGATGCTGCTTGCCGGACCATGCAATATTTTAGTCGATGGAGGGTATTATTCAAACATTTTCCTTATCAGGTTGTTAATATTATAAAACTTATGGCTATGTGGAAAGAAGAAAACAATCAGCTGGTAAGGAGGTTCGAATTCAGGGATTTTGTTTCAGCTTTTTCCTTTATGACCAGGGTGGCTATTACTGCAGAAAAGATGGACCATCACCCTGATATGCAGAATGTCTACAATAAGGTGTATATCCGCTTGTACTCACATGATGCAGGCGATACAATTACCGAGCGGGACAGGAAACTTGCCGAGGCAATTGATGAGCTTATTTAAGGTCCGGCACCAGAAGGAAGTCCCCGATTCAGTTCGGGGACCTTCTCAGTTATTTAATCTAATTGCTTTGCATATCAGGTAAAAGCCGGCCTCAAAACCTTGGGCTTAAGGTCTGTAAGGTCTCCGATATTTACAGGCCTGCCTTCGGCAATACTCTTTCTTGCGGCAACACCTATCAAAATTGACATGACCCCGTCGCGAACTCCTGCCTGTTGTCCCAAAGGATCAGGCATACCGGGATCCTTGAACAGTTTGTCGTTCATTATGGGATCGCCTCCCCAGTGGCCTCCACTGGCAAACGGAACCCTGATAACTTCAGCCGGTTTGTTATTGTAAATCCTGACAGGAGTGAAGGTAAGATCTGTATGATCCTTGCGCGGATATCCCAGTACCCTTGCCTCGAGCCTGCCTTTGGTACCGTCGAATGCAATCCAGTAACCACTGAAGTCGGTGTCGGCAGTAAGCGAGTAATTCAGGTAAGTTCCATTAGCATATTCAACAATTGCCGAATGTTTGTCATGTATGTCTATCTGGTGTCGGAAAACACAATTATCCCTGATATAACCGTCATAATGCTCATTATCTGCATAAAGCCTTTTCAGCCAGTCATTGTCGTTGATGTTCCAGTAGTAGGGGCAACGTGAGGTATGCGCACAGTTCCTGCAGTTTTTACCGCGGAACGGTCCTTTGCTGCCAAACCGTTCAAGTGTTCCTAATGCCTGAACCCGGACCGGCTCGGAGTTGATGAACCAGTTGGCCATATCAAAATGGTGGGTTGATTTATGCACCCAAAGGGTCCCGCCCCGGTTGCTTTCACCGTGCCAGCGCATCATATACGCCTGCAGGTGGGAATGGCTTATCTGCCAATGGAAGTCGACCGATCTGATATCTCCAATCAGCCCCTCCATGATCAGCTCCTTTATTTTCGCCCTGTACGGGGGATAACGGTAGTTGAATGTGACAATTACCCTTTTACCGTATTTTCTCTCGGCATCTATTATCGCCTGTGCCTTTACTTCATCTATTGTAAGGGGCTTTTCGGTAATTATGTCGCATCCCATCTCCATCCCTTTTATTATCACTTCATGATGGGTCCTGTCCTCTGTCGTTACAATCAGGGTTTCCGGCCTCTGTTTTCTGATCATCTCTTCCAGGTCAGTGAATGTTGGACAACCGGCTCCAATTGCTTCAGCGGCCACTTTCAGCCTCCCCGGATTAGTGTCGCACAATCCGACCATTTCAACATAATCGGAATAGTTCCGAAGCAGATCACGGCCATACATACCTGTGCCCCTGACACCTGTTCCGACAAGGCCAATCCTTTTTTTCGTCCTGCGTGCTGCGGTTCCGCCAGTCATCCCTGTTACAGGGTTGATCATTAATGCCCCTGCAGCAGCTGCTCCCGTAGTGGTAATGAATTTTCTTCTGTCCATTTTGTTGATATTTAAGTTTGGAAATGGTGGTTAATTATATTTGGAATAATTATTTTAGTTCAAAATATATGTCACGGTATCCCTGAATCAGTCTCGATAGCAGGTCAGCGTTATTAATTTCAGGGTTCTAATATAGGGTAAAATCAATTTGTAACAAAACTTTTTTAACTGGTGAAACTGAAATTCATACATACGGCAGATCTTCATCTTGATACTCCGTTCAAGGGTCTGGGGGACTGGAATCCAGGACTGGCAGGTAAGCTGAAGGATGCTACCTACAGGAGTTTCAGGAATATAATTGATCTTTCAATTTCTGAAAAGGTTGATTTCATTCTGATAGCCGGAGATATTTTCGACAGTGAAATTATGAGCCTGGCTGCTCAGCTTAGATTTTTAGCCGAATTGAGGCGTTTGTCAGATAATAGTATTCCTGCGTATTTTATATGTGGAAATCATGACCACCTTGGGGCATGGGACAGAAGTTTTTCGCTTCCTCCCGGGGTTTTCCGGTTTGGTTCAACTGATGTGGAAAAGATGACTTACCTGCGCAACGGAGAGGCCATTGCCGATATTTATGGTATAAGCTACCAGGACAGTTACATAAAAGATAATCTTGCACCACTCTACATCAGAAGTAAGGATCCTGCACTTTTCTCAATAGCTATGCTTCACGGTATGGCAGATATTGTCGGAAGGGATGAAAGATATGCACCATTCAGTTTAAGGGACCTTACAGAAAGGCCTTTTGATTACTGGGCTCTTGGTCATGTTCATAAAGGACGTGTTCTTAGTGATGATCCTGCAGTGGTATATCCAGGGAATCCTCAGGGCAGGGATTTTGGGGAAATAGGGCAGAAAGGATGTTGCATGGTTGAATTGGAACCAGGTGTGAAACCCGTTATTAAGTTTGTACCGGTTCAGCATGTAAGGTTCGAGGATCTGGATATAGACCTGACAGGGACAAATGATATTTCCGTTTTAATGAACCTTATTGATGAAGCAAGGGATGCAATGGTAATCTCTGACAGGAATTCAAATTTTGTTCTCAGGATTTTGCTAACCGGCAGGACTGGGTTGCATAAATTGTTAAACAGACCCGGAGCAACAAAACAACTGCTCGAGGAGCTGAACACCGGGCAACTGGAATCGGAACCCTTTTCGTGGATAGGCTCTGCAGAGGTAATGACCAGCATGCCCCTGGATATTGAAAATATAGGACAGGGCTCTGATTTTATTGCCGGAATTATTAAAAATATTGTGAGATATGAGAAGGATGGAGAGCTTCTTGCAGCACTTACCGGTAATCTTGAAAACGAGTTGCCTGCAGGGAGGATTTTCAGGGAGATAGATCATTTTTCAGAAAATGAAAAGCAGGAGATCCTTGATAAGGCAAAATGGATTCTTCTGAGCAGGCTGGTGGATGAAGGTTCGTTCAATGACGGCTCCTGAATTTATGAACCTGAATTTATAACAGATTCAAAATTCTGTATGATAATCAAAAAGATCCATATTGACGGGTTTGGAATTTACAATGATTTTGAAATCGATAATTTCCGGAAGGGACTGAATATCATAATTGGTAAAAACGAGGCTGGAAAAACAACCCTTCTGAGATTCCTGAGGTATACCCTCTTCGGTTACCCCAAGTTAAAGGAGCACAGAATGGTTCCATTAAGGGGCGGTGCTCACGGAGGGAAAATCATGGGGGTACTGTCCTCCGGGAATGAAATTACAGTGGACAGAAAGGGAGACCGTGGGTTTACCCTTTACATGGCGGGCAGGGAATACAGCAATGAAGGGGATCTGCTGGAGCTTCTCGGGAATGCCTCTTCCTCACTTTATAACAATGTCTATGCATTTACACTTGATGAACTTATTGGCCTGGAGTCGCTTACCAGGTCAGGGGTTGAGGACAAAATATTCAGTATAGGTATGGGGCTGGGTAATCTGTCCCTTGCAGATATCGAGTCTGATATCAGGAGCCAGATCAATGATATTTATAAGAGTGCCGGGAAAAATCAGCAGATTCCCGTAATTTTGAAAAATATCGGGGAAATAAAATCCGAAATAGCTTTTAAACAGAATCTTCTACCTAAAAGGAAAGAACTTTCTGAGCAGCTTGGCCGGTTGGAGAGGGAAACTGCTGAGCTGGAAAATATGTCCAGGGAAAATACATCGGAAAAAAACAAGCTGGAGAATTATCTTAAATGTCATGACAGTGTTGTCAGACTAATGAGTATAAACAGGGAGCTTGACCAGTTGCCCGGCATACAGGATTATCCTGAAAACGGAATACAGGAACTTGAGCTGCGCGAGGAAAAAATAACCGATCTGAAGGAAAGACTTGAGAAGTTGAATGAGGGTGGTGGAAGTGAAAGGGGGCTGCCAGAACTTAAGGAGCTGGCCTGTTCATTATTTATTAACAAGGAACTTTTGGCTGAGTCGGGGAAAGTTGAGTACCTGAAGAATAACCTGACCGTATACCGGAATACCCTGCGTGATTTTGACCAGGACGAAATTGAGGTAAAAAAACTTGATGGAAGGATTAAGGCTTTACTGGAAAGTATTAATCCTGCCTGGTGCGGGGAAAGTGATATTTTATTGAAAGGAACTGAAATCCATAAAGCTGCCATCAGAGCCTTCCGGCAGGAACTTGAAGAGATAAAAAGAAAAAAGATCGCTGCCGAAGCACATGCCGAAGATCTCAGGTACAGGAAGAGCAATCTGAAAACTGCGAATATTGCGGTTATTGTTTCGCTGGTATTCATTATTATCTCCATTCCTGCCTTTTATTATTCCCTGGTTATTCTAGGAGGTGCATTGGCCTTGTCAGGCATAGTTATATTTGCAGGGCGGAAGTCAATTGCGGTCGATTACTCAGGGATTGAAACAAAAAAGAAGATTGAGGACCTGGAGGACCGGTTGCTGGGGATAACAGGCAAATACAGAAAATATTTTGCTGACGAGCTGGGTATTACCGGTCCTGTGCCTCCCGAAGCAGCAGAAGAGGTAATTGCAGAGATAGATAAAGCAAGTGATTTAATAAGGCAGAAACAGTTAATTGAGGTGAGGCAGAAAGAACAAAGGGAGCCCCTGATCAGCGAATTCGAATCTGTGGCCCGTTCACTCCTTCCACTTGTGCCAGAGGCAGGCCAGGCTGATAATATCGAAGTTCTTGTTCACCGGATCATTGCTGATTTCTCATCTTCACATGAAAAATTCATTCTGAAATCGGGATACGAAGATGAATTGAAACGAAAACTCAGTGAGGCAGAAAGCATAGAGAAAAAAATCACTGAAGCTATGGCAGGGATAAGATCTTTGCTCAAAACTGCCCGGGCTTCAGATCCTGATGAATTCAGAAAAAAATACAGACAGAATAATTATGTAAAACAACTTGTCGCGGATAAAAATAATGCGGAACAGACTATAGAAAGCATTATGGGCATTGGAAATTCTGCCGGCGTTCTTTCGTATTTCAGGACGAATGGAAAAGAACAGCTTGTCAGTGAGATAAAAAGACTGAAAACTGTTGTTGAAGATCTTAACCAAAGCCTCAGCGACCGGCGAAGCAGGATTGGCGAATTCAGAAATGAGATCAAAAGAGTTGAGGAGGGATCTGATATGACCGCCACAATGACCGGACTTGAAACTGCAAGGTATGATCTTGGAAATGCTGTTAGAAACTGGTTGGCAGGACGTATGGCTCTTGAATTGCTGTTTGAGGTGAGGGCGCAATATGAGAGGGAGAAACAGCCTGCCGTCATCAATAATGCTGCAAGGTTTTTCTCTGCCGTCACTGCCGGAAGGTATAACCGGCTGCATGTGTCAATAGGGGACAGGGATGTGCAGGTATATGATGATAAGGGCATATTCAAAAAAACTCATCAGTTGAGCAGGGGTGCAAGGGAACAGCTTCTCCTGAGCTTGCGGCTGGGGTTTATTGAAGAATATGAAAAGCAGTCAGAACCCCTGCCATTGATAGCGGACGAGGTCCTGGTAAACTTTGATCCTCACAGGGCACGTCGGATGGCTGAGGTTATTTACGAATTTTCATCGGACCGGCAGATGCTCATGTTCAGCTGCCACCCTGAAACCATTGAATTGTTTGACAGGAAAAACATAAATATTATTGAGCTATAAACTCAATTTTAAACCGGCAATAATTCAGGCGTAAAAATTAACCAAAATATCCATTTCACCTGATATATTTAAATAAAGGCATATATCCATACTTATGTTTAAAAGTATTGTTGTAATTTTACATTATTGATCCGGTTATCAACTACAAACTACAGACCCTTTATGTACAAAATAATTTCAGGAATCTGGTTTTTCCTCTCAGTTCCGGCTCTGTTACTGTCTTGTAACTTGAATTTACGTGATACTGACCCGGATAAATATGCTGAACTTTTAGCAGAATGGGACTCCGTCAGGCTCCGGCATCTCAAATCACCCACAGGATGGGTCAACCTGGCAGGGTTGTTCTGGTTGCAGGAGGGAGAGAACAGCATAGGATCTGCAGAGACTAACGATATAGTTTTTCCTCGCGGTCCGGGTGAGGTTGGTGTAATGATTCTTAATGGCCAGGATGTAGTTTTTACCCCTTCCGGGGAAATTAACATCAGGGCGGATGGTGATGATGTTTCACGTAATATCAGGATATTTGGCAGGAACAGGGATGCAGAACTGCTGACCGTCGATTCAATTGGGTTTTTTATAATAAAAAGGGGAGAAAGGATCGGTATCAGGCTGCGCGATTACATACATCCACGTCTGGATAAGTTACAGATTATTGACAGGTACCCCCCTGATCAGGGATGGATAATAAAGGCGAGATTTATTGAATCTGAGGATGAACTTATTATAAGGGTCCCTGATGTTCTGGGAGAGATCAATGAAGAAAAAGCACCGGGAATACTTGAATTTGAATATGACGGAAAAGTTCGCAGGTTATACCCGACAGGTACCAGAGATAACCTTTTTGTTATTTTTGCTGACGACACCAATGCACTTGATACCTACGGTGGTGGCCGTTTTCTGAGTGCAGGGGCTGTCGACAGCAACGGATATGTTCTCCTGGACTTCAACAAGGCCTATAATCCTCCCTGCGCTTTTTCACCATATGCAACCTGTCCCCTGCCTCCCGCGGAAAATTTCCTGCCGTTTGGAATAACGGCAGGGGAAAAGGCGGTTCATTATTAAAGCTCCGGGTATGATATAATTCAACATTGATAAGATACCGGTTTGAATATGTAAATTTGCTGATTGATACCTGTAGTTCGAACTAAATTAATTTATATGGCTGAGCTGATCATTAACGGGCAGATGAAGTTATCGCATATTATCGACAAGGATAAGCGGGCTCTTGTGCTTTTCCCGCGGTTTGGCATTGAGCTGGGCTTTGGCGATAAAACAGTAGCCGGTCTTTGCAGGCAAAAAGGTATTGATCTGCAGTTTTTTCTGCTTATGGTCAATACTTTTCTCAACCCGGACTATTTTCCGGATAAACAATTGAAGAGTGTCGATGCAGACATGCTCATAGGGTATCTTGTTGAATCGCATAATTTTTACCTTGAAGAGAGAATCCCCTATCTGCAGTCGCTGATTGCAAAATTCAAAGAGAGTGTTGACCATCCCGCTACTGCACAGCTGGAAAAATTCTTTGATCAGTATATAGTTGAAGTAAAAGATCATCTCGCATATGAGGATGAAACGGCGTTTCCCTATATGGCCATGATATCGGCCTATAAAAAAAGGTCTGATGTGCCGGCCGGCCAAATTGATTATTCAGTCGGTGTTTTTGAAGAGAGGCATGATAATATCCAGGAGAAGCTTTCCGATCTGAAAAATCTTCTCGTGAAGTATTTCCCTCCTGCTAACGACCGGTATATCAGGATAAGGTTGCTCAATGAGCTTATAGATTTTGAGGATGATCTTATCAATCATGCCCGTATAGAAGATAAGGTCCTTATACCGGTAGTGAAGCAACTGGAGGAGCAGCTTAAGTTGATCTGATGTTACAATGGGAAAAACCATACTCATAATAGAGCAGTCGGAGGTTGTAAGAAAGGGCCTTATAAAGGTTATCGGTAGTTTTAACTTTTTTTCCGATATACATGAAGTGGCATGTAATACGAATATAGAATCATCAGTTATCAGATTCGAACCCGATATTCTGGTTATAAATCCCATCCTGCTGAAACCAGGTTTGACGGAATGGCTTAAGGAGAACCGAAATAGCCGGATCAGAGTTGCTGCAATTGTTTATACCCTTTTTGATGATGAACTTAAAAACCTTTTTGATGAGATAATTCAGATCGGGGATACAAGGCTTAAAATTAAAAACAAGCTTGAATCCCTTATAAATAAACCTGCTGACCCCAGGCCGCAGGTACCTGATGAAACCCTTTCAAAACGCGAGAAAGATGTTGTAAAATTGCTGGCAAAAGGTTTGAGCAACAAGGAAATTTCAGA